>JBCCWM010000227.1:0-7276 GCA_039193505.1 Pseudomonadota bacterium
TGCCAGAACCAGAACACCCAGCGCACGGTCTACTTCCCGATCGGCCTCGTCCTCCGCCCGGTGAGGGACGTGCGCATCGACAGCCAGGATCGCACGATCTTTCAGACGGAGTACGGGCTCAACGTCATCATCGACAATCGCGCCGTCGCCCCTGTCACGGAGGAGGGCGGGTTTGTCTTTGCCGACGGCAACGCGGTCTACGCCGTCTGCAAACCGGGGGCTGTCGGTTGCGAAGCCCGGCGGGAGTTTCGGCCCAAGGCCGCGACCGGCGCCGATTGGCCCTATTTCAGCGGCAACAAGGGCTACCTCTTCTCATCCAACATCGCCGATCTTGAGGCCGCGGCCGAGGAACTCTCCGCCCTTCGGGCTGTGATGCGGACCTCCCCCGAGGCAGCGAACCCGCCCGATTTCTCCGAGCATCCCGCCTGCCAGGGCCGCGAGGCGTGGTTTTACCGCCCGTTTCGTCGTTTCGACCCGGACGCGCCCGACAAGGACGCGGAGTATCCGCGACCTGTGACCTACACGCTCTGTTCGCTCGACCCCCAAGGCAACGTGATTTGGCGCCGCGTCAAGATCGTGACGCCCGAAAGCGCGGCGGCGAAATTCGAAGGCCTCTGGGCCGTCAGCACACTCCGCGTGCCCGACGCAGCCATCGTCGACAGCCTGAAGGAGGCCGTGGGCTATGACGCGCCGATCGTCTCCTATATCCCCTGCGGTGAGGCGCGCGGGGCCGGGCTGAAGACAATCGGCGATCTCGTCCTCTCCCCCTTCAACCAGGGCGAGGTGGTCAACTTGAGCGACGAGATCCTGGCGGAGCGCACCAATTTCGAGCTCCATGTCCGCGCCTACGAGACCCATGTGGGCCTGAGCCAGGAGCGCGCGATTTTTCAGGCACCGCTCTACCAGGACCTCGAGCTTGAGGTGCTCTGCGACGACGACCTCAATGTCGACGCGCCAGGCACCGTCAGGATCCACGCCGCGCCGATTTTTGGGCGGCGCCCGCTGGCGTTTTCCTTCGCGGAACTCGACCGCGATTACGACCGTCTTTTCAACAGCTACGGCCGTCCCCCGCCCGCAAGCGCCAAGCTGCGGCTGGCGGAGGGGCGCCTGTTCCGGATCTGCGAGTTCATTGAGTACGTCAACTGGCGCACACTTCTGCGGCAGCGCTTCCTCTCACAGCCAAGCGTGACCGACGCCGCGGAGGTGCTGGATGTGGAGGCGTTGACGATCGCAGATCATGTTGCGCATCTGATGATGGCGACGTTCTTCTTCACAGAGGCCAAAATGATCACGGAACGAGGGGAGGATGAGGGATGTCCAAGCTGACCAAAGCAACGCGAGGCCTTGGGCTGATCGCCGCGACCATGATGGTCCTCGCCCTCCCGGCCGCTGCGCCGCTCTGCCAGGCGAGCCAGGTGTGGGCCGAGGAAAGCGGAGAAAAATGGTGCTGCTGCGGGGATTGCTGCGGCTATGCCGTCGATTGCAGCGCCGTGCCCGGATGCACTTCGTGCTGAAAGTCGCCGGTTTTCTGACACTCTTCGTCGCACCGCTCGCCGCTGAACCGATCACCCTCTGCTACCGCGAGGATGCGGCCCCGTTCTCCTTTGTCGCCGATGACGGAACACCCAAGGGCTACAGCGTCGATCTCTGCCGGCGTGCCGTTGCGGGCCAAAGCGACGTGGCGCCGGAGATGGTCCTCGTCACCGCCGAAACCAGGTTCGACGCGCTGATCTCGGGCCAGTGCCGCCTCCTCTGCGAAGCAACGACCGTCACCATGCAGCGCCGCCGGGATATGGAGTTCAGTCTGATCACCTTTCTCACGGGCTCGGCCTTTCTGTTCCCGAAATCCCTGTTGGAGCCCGGCGACGGCGACGCGGCCGAAATCCGAGTGGGGTTTCTTGAGAACACAACGGCGCATGAGAATTGGAAGTCGGGGAACCTCGTCGGCGGTTCGGCGTTTTCCTTTACGTTCGAAGCTGTGGAGGACCATGAAGCGGCGGCGACCCGCCTTGCCGACGGCACTCTCTCAGGATATGTCGCCGATCGCGAGATCCTGGAGGGCATGCTCGCCGAGGACAAAGACCTCGCGGAACGCTACCAGGTCGGACGCACCAGCCTCTCCTACGAGCCCTACGCGCTCGCCGTTGCGAAGGGCGACGATGACCTCCGGATCGCGGTCGACGAGGTCCTAGCGGAGCTCTTCCGGTCAGGCGAGGTGCGGGAGATCCTGGGCGCCTACATTCCGCAGCGCCGCTTCGACCCGATCCTCGACGACCTCTTTGAGCTTCAGTCGCTGCCGGAATAGTCCGGCAGCGTTCGCATCGGGCCTCGGTCGAGCCGCCAAATGTGGCCGGCCGGCCCCACTGGAAAGATCTCCGTGACCAAGGGGTCGTGTCCAGGGATAAGAAGGCCCGGCGCGTCCGCCAGGGCCTGGATCCGGGCAAAGCCGCGCTGCATGTCCTCCAGATCCACAACAATGGGGAACGGCTTCCCGGCGAGCGCATTCTCATAGTAGTGCGCGGCATCCGAGGCCAGGCACATCCAGCCCTCCGCCGTCCGCACGCGCACGGCTTGAAGCCCCCGGCTGTGGCCGCCGATCCGATGCACAGTCACTCCGTCCGCCACCGCCCCGTCACCGTTGTGGAAGACAACGCGGCCCTGGTAGACGCGCCGGACGGCCTCGCAGACATGCGCGGCCGTAAAGGGCGCGCGGAGCACCGGCTCGCACATGCAACGCCCCGTCGCAAAGGCCATCTCTTCCTCCTGCAGGTGAATCTGCGCCTCGGGAAAGAGATGCAGACCGCCGGCATGATCGTAGTGAAGATGCGTGCAAACGAGCGTCGTGATCGCCTCAGGCGTCAGGTCGAACGGCGCAAGCGCCGCGCGTGGGTCGAGGCGGATCGGCCGCCCGCGCGCCGCTCCCTCCTCGGCGTCATAGCCGGTGTCGACGAGGATCGTCTGGCCCTCTCGCCGCAGAAGCCAGAGGAAGTAATCCATCGCATGCGGCGCATCGTGGTTGTCATCAAAGAGGAAGCTGTCCGCTCGCGTCCGCCCCGGGCGATCGGCATATTTGATCGCATAGACCTCCCAAGGTGCGCTCACCGCAGAACCTCGCCCCAAGTCTCGACGCGCTTCTCGGCGACCATGTCCGCCACTGCCACGTCAAAGCTCTTGAAGTGACCCGTCGCGAGGTGGACCTCGAAGGCCGCCCGGTTCGTGTAGAGCTCATAGAGAAACACCTCGCCTGGGCGGTCAGGGTCAGTGAGCACATCGAAAACGTGGCATTCCGGCTCCTTCGCAAGAGATGCCTGGGCATTCTCCTGGACAAGCGGCAAAAACGCAGCTTCATGCCCTGGATGAAGGCGAAAGAGGACGACGACGGCGTACATGAGCGCTCCCTTTTTTCGGAGCCTTGCGCATCGGGGGGGCCTGGTGCAAGGACGAACTCCGTCGCTTGCTCGGGGTGGGTTTGGCGTGCTTAGTCCCCGCAGGAGGTGCTGCTATGACAACCGAACTCGTGATCGGCGTTCTCGGCGCGGGGTACTTCGCGCGCTTCCACCACGAGGCCTGGAGCCGGATGCCAGGCGCCCGCCTTGCCGCCATTGCCGACCGAGACCTCGACAAAGCCCGCGAGGCGGCGCCCGCCGGCGTCCATGCGCTGCCCGGCCTGACCGAAGTGCTCGCCATGGGGCCCGACATCCTCGACGTGGCCGTGCCGCCGCCGGCACATGCCGAGGCGATCCGCGCGGGACTTGCGGCCGGGGTGCGCGCCATCATTTGCCAAAAGCCCTTCGGGACGAGCATCGCTGAGGCGGAGGACTTGGCCGCGGAGGCAGCCGCCGCCGGCATACCCCTCATCATCCACGAGAACTTCCGCTTCCAACCTTGGTACCGCGTGCTCCGCAGAGAGATCGCCGCGGGCACCATCGGCACGCCGATGAACCTCACGTTCCGCCTGCGAACCGGAGACGGACAGGGGCCAGAGGCCTACCTCTCACGCCAGCCCTATTTCCAGACCATGCCCCGGCTTCTCATCCACGAGACCGGCGTGCACTGGATCGACACCTTCCGCTACCTCCTCGGCGCCGACCCGAGCCATGTCTACGCAGACCTCCGGCGTCTGAACCCGGTGATCGCAGGGGAAGACGCCGGCCACCTGATCCTTACGTTCGAGGGTGGTGTTCGCGCGCTCTTCGACGGCAACCGGCTCCTCGACCATGCGGCCGAAAACACGCGCACGACGCTCGGCGAGGCACTGATCGAGGGGAGCGGGGGCACGCTGACGCTCGACGGCGCGGGAGTGGTCAGGGCCCGTGCCTTTGGGGAGCGCGAGAGCCGCGTGATCTTCACGCCGGGACCGCTCCCCGGGTTTGCCGGGGACTGCGTGCATGCCCTACAGGCCCATGTCGTCTCAGCGCTTCTCACCGGAACGCCGCTCGAGAACAGAGCGGCGGAGTACCTGACAGTCCGCCGGATCGAGGCGGCGGCCTACCGGTCGAGCGAAACCGGCGCGCGGATCGCGCTCGACTGAAAAAGAGACTTCAGGGTACGCGGGACCACTCTCTGAGATCGGGATTTGCGCGCCCGGCCAGCACGCTGGCCCGGGGACCAAGCCTGTCACCTGAGGCTGGGTCCGAGACCGGGAGGATCCAATGAAAAAACACTTCCATGCCACATCCATTGCAGCGCTCGTCGCGGCGAGCGCCACGGTGGCCGTCGCCGGCGGGCACAGCGGCCCGCTCAAAGTGGGCGTTTTGGCGACCCTTGAGGGCACGTACACAGTCCTCGGCGAGGACGGGGTCCGCGGGCTCCGCACGGCGCTCGCCCTGGCAGACGGCACGGCCGGGGGGCGTGAGATCGAGCTCGTGATCGCACCGACCGACGCGAGCCCCGACAGCGCCGTGCGCGCCGCCCGAAAAGTCGTGGAACAGGACGGCGTCGAAATCGTGATCGGGCCGCTCTCTGGCTCGGAGGGGATCGCGATCCGCGACTACTCCAAGACCCAGCCGCAGGTGACCTTCATCAACGGCATCTCGGGCGCGATGGAGACGACATATGTCGACCCGTCCGACAACTTCTTCCGCTTCAACACCGACGGCGCTCAGTGGTCCGCGGGCCTCGGCGAGTACATCTACAACGAGAAAGGCTACGAGGTCATCGCGACGGTGGGCGAGGACTACTCCTTTGTCTACACGCAGGTCTTCGGCCTGATAACGGAGTTCTGCGCGGCCGGCGGCGAAGTGACGGAGCGGCTCTGGGTGCCCCTCGGCACAAAAGATTTCGGCTCGATCATCGCGGCCCTGCCCGATGATGTCGACGCGATCTATCTGGGCCTCGGCGGCGGCGACGCGGTCAACTTCCTCAACCAGTACCAGCAGGCGGGCGGCGACGCGAACCTGATCGGCGGCTCGATCATGGTCGACGGCACCGTGCTCTCCTCCAAGGGCTCGGCCAAAGACGCGCTGATCGGCGTCCCCTCCTCCGGTCCACAGGCCGACACCTGGGACAACGAGGCGTGGCAGACCTACGTCAAGGCCTATCAGGACACCTTCGCGCCCGAGGATCGCTTCCCCTCGCCGTCCCTGCTCGCGACCGGGTATTACAACGCGACCTCGGCCATGCTGCAATGCGTCGACAGCCTTGAGGGGGATCTCGGCGAAGGTCAGGGCGCTTTCCGCGAGTGTCTATCGAACCTGACGCTTGAGGCGCCGAACGGGACCATCACGCTTGACGGGAACCGCCAGGCCGTCGGCACCAACTTCGTCTCTGAGGTGGTTGAGCTCGACGACGGGACCCTCGCCACGCAGATGGTGTCCATGAAGCAGAACGTGAACCAGACGCTCGGGATCGAGCCGGCGGCCTTCGCCAGCATCGGCCTGCCGAGCCGCGACACGCCGGAGTGCAAAACCTCCTACGAGTGAGGTGAAAGCCATAGACCTCGGGCGGCAACGCCCGGGGTTTTTTTGTGAGCAGGTATGGAACACCCCCTTCTGATTGGCGGCACTTGGGTCAGGACCGGTCAGGCCAGTCCGAATGTGAACCCATCCGACACCAGCGACATCATCGGCCACTACGCGAACGCCGGCGCGCCCGAAGCGCAGGCAGCCGTCGATGCCGCCGCGGACGCCCTGCCCGCCTGGTCGATGAGCACACCAGAGGTGCGCCACGACCTCCTGAAGGCGGCGGGAGACGCGATGATGGGCCGGCGGTCCGAGCTCGGAACGCTCCTCTCGCGGGAGGAGGGGAAACCGCGTGCCGAGGGCATCGCCGAGGTCGAGCGGGCGGCGCGGATCTTTGACTTTTTCGCGGGCGAAGCGCTGCGCCAAGGGGGGGAGCGTCTGGCCTCCACCCGGCCCGGCATCGACGTGGAGATCACGCGGGAGCCCGTCGGCCTCGTTGCGCTCATCGCGCCCTGGAATTTTCCGGCAGCGATCCCCGTCTGGAAGACAGCCCCGGCGCTCGCCTTCGGCAACACGGTGATCCTCAAGCCGGCGGAGCTCGTCCCCGGAACGGCCTCGGCCATCGCTGAGATCCTGCACGGGGCCGGTGCGCCCCCGGGTGTCTTCAACCTGCTGACGGGCCCGGGTGCGGTGGTGGGCCAGGCGCTGCTCGACGACCCGCGGGTGGATGCGGTCAGCTTCACCGGATCGACCGGCACGGGCGCCCACGTCGCCGAGGCAAGCGTGCGGCACGGGCGGCGCTTCCAGCTCGAGATGGGGGGGAAGAACCCGCTTGTCGTGCTGGACGACGCCGATCTGGAGCGCGCCGTCAGCGCCGCGGTCGCCGGCGCCTTTGGGGCCACGGGGCAGCGCTGCACCGCCTCCTCACGCCTGATCGTGACCGAAGGGATCCATGGCCGCTTTGTCGAGGCGATGGGGGATGCGATGCGTGCGCTCACCGTCGATCATGCGTTGAAGGAGGGAACCACCATTGGCCCCGTCGTCGATCAGCGCCAGCTCGACCAGGACCTCCGCTACCTCGAGATCGCACGGGCGGAGGGCGGCAACATCCGCTTCGGAGGCGAGCGCCTCCGCCGCGCGACCGACGGGTTCTACCTGTCGCCTGCCCTCCTGACCGACACGACCAACGACATGCGCATCAACCGGGAAGAGGTGTTCGGCCCCGTCGCCTCGGTCATTCGCGTTCGCGATTACGAGGAGGCACTTGCCGTTGCGAACGACACGCCCTTCGGCCTGTCGGCCGGGATCTGCACGTCGAGCCTGAAGCACGCGAGCCACTTCAAGCGCCATGTCGAGGCGGGCATGGTGATGGTCAA
>JBCCWM010000228.1:0-7262 GCA_039193505.1 Pseudomonadota bacterium
CTCGATCGCCGCCTGGATAAACCGCATCGAGTTCATGTTCTTGATCTCGCAACGCGTGCCGAGATGGGAGACGTCGCCGGTCTCGCGGTACATCTCGTACTGGCCCGTGCGGCAGATTGAGACGTTCACATCGGCGCGGAGCGAGCCCTCGGCCATGTTGCCGTCGCAGGTGCCGAGATAGCGCAGGATCTGGCGGAGCTTTCGGACGTACTCTGCCGCCTCTTCCGGCGAGCGGATGTCGGGGCGGGAGACGATCTCCATCAGCGCGGTGCCGGTGCGGTTCAGATCGACGAAAGAGAGGGCGGGGTCGAGGTCGTGGATCGACTTGCCCGCATCCTGCTCGAGATGGATCCGCTCGATCCGGACGCGGCGGGCCCGGCCCGGGCCGAGATCGACGCGCACCTCGCCTTCGCCGACAATCGGATGGTAGAGTTGGCTGATCTGATAGCCTTGCGGCAGATCCGGGTAGAAGTAGTTCTTTCGGTCGAAGCGGGAGTGGAGGTTGATCTCGGCGTTGAGGCCAAGCCCGGTTCGGACGGCCTGTGCGACGCAAAAGCCGTTCACGACCGGCAACATGCCCGGCATGGCGGCGTCGACAAGGCTGACTTGCGAGTTCGGCTCGGCGCCGAAGGACGTCGCGGCACCTGAGAAGAGTTTGGCGGTGGAGGCGACTTGGGCGTGAACCTCCATGCCGATGACGATCTCCCAGTCATCCGTCACCCCGGCAATGGTCTTCGCCCGAGGCTCTTCAAAGGTGAGTTCGCTCATGTAGCGCTCCTCCGTGCACCGCTGAGGCATCTAGCGTCGGGGGCGCACGGTCGGCAAGAGTGTCGAGAGGTCGGCAGTGTGCGGCGAGGGCGGCGTCATCTGCGCGGGACGCGCAGACCGCGCGAGGCCTTTGGCCTCGGGCGGGTGCGGGCGTTGCCCGCACTGACGCCTTGTGCCCGGAGGCCTGACCACTGCGACGTGTGGCAGGCGCAGTCAGGCCCTTGCGTCGAGGATCCGCTCAACAATCTCGCGGGTGTCCCGCGAGAGGCCGGGAACATCGACCATCTGTTGGAGGCACGAGAGGATCTTGGCTTGGCGGTCTTCGTCATAGACCCGCCATGTCTCGAAGGCCCCGGCGAGGCGTGCGGTGGTTTGCGGGTTGATCTTGTCGAGGCGGAGGAGCCAGTCCGTGACCAGCCTGTACCCCGCGCCATCGGCACGGTGGAACGCTGCCGGGCTCGCCATCGCCAGAGAGCCAAGGACCGCTCGGAACCGGTTTGGGTTGCGGCTGTCGAAATCGGCGTGCTCAGTCAGCCGATCAGCGGTCTCGACCGCGGTTTCCGGGGGGGCGGCGGCGATCTGGACGGCGAACCATTTGTCGATCACGAGGCGGTCGGCGCTCCAGCGCGCGTGGAACCGCTCGAGCGCCGCCGCGGCGCGGTCTGCGCGAATGAGAAGGGAGAGCGCCTGCATGCTCTCGGTCATGTTGGTTGCCGTGTCGAACTGGACTTGCGCGGTGTCGGCGTCCGGCTCCAGCCAGGTCAGAAGGCCCAGGATCCGGCCGCGGAGCGCCCGGCGCCCCGCTGCGGCGGCGCCGGGGCTGTACGCGCCGGCACCTGCGAGATCGGCGTAGGCGGATGGGAGTGCGGTGCCGACATGGGCGGCGAGGGCTCTGTCGAAAGTTTCCGTGGCGCTGTGGGCCGCGGCCGGGTCGGCGACCGCGGCGCGGTTCCGCACGGTTTCCATCACATCCTCGAGGCTTGGCAGACGGAGGACCAGCGCACGGAAGGCTGGGTCGAGGGCTGCGTCCGAAAACACGCGAGCCAGCGCATCGAGGAGCGCGGTCGAAATGTCCGTCGCACCGAGAGCAAGATCGGCGATGGTCTCCCGCATCAAGCTGCGGCCTGCCTCCCACCGATTGATCGGATCGGTGTCGTGGGCGAGCAGCAGGATCCGCTCATCGGGCGTGGTCTCGCGCTCAACGCGCACGGGCGCAGAGAACTGGCGGAGGAGCGAGGGAACCGGGCGGTCGGGCAGGCCGTCGAAGCTCACGGATTGGCGTTCCGACGTGAGTTCGATCACGCGTGTCGGGAGAACCTCCATCCCGTCGCGGCCGAGGAGGCCGAGCGCCACGGGGATGACCATGGGCGCTTTCTCAGTCTGGCCGGGTGTCGGTTTCACGGACTGGGTAAAGGTGAGGGTGTAGGTGCCGTCCGCGAAGCTGTCTTCGACCTTGACCTCGGGTGTGCCCGCCTGGGTGTACCAGAGCTTGAACTGCGTCAGGTCGCGCCCGCTCGCGCTTTCGAAAACGCGGAGCCAGTCCTCGATCGTGCAGGCCTCGCCATCATGACGCTCGAAGTAGAGATCGAGTGCTGCGCGGTAGACCTCTGGCCCGACGAGGGTGTGGAGCATCCCGATGACCTCGGCGCCTTTCTCGTAGACTGTCGCGGTGTAGAAATTGTTGATCTCGACATAGGCCTCGGGCCGCACCGGATGGGCGAGGGGACCCGCGTCCTCGCGGAACTGCGCGGCGCGGAGCCGGATCACATCGTCGATCCGTTTGACAGGGGCGGAGCGCGCGTCGGACGAGAACTGTTGGTCGCGGAAGACGGTCAGCCCTTCTTTGAGGCAGAGCTGGAACCAGTCGCGGCAGGTGATCCGGTTGCCGGTCCAGTTGTGGAAGTACTCGTGGGCGACAATCCCCTCGATGAACTCGTAGTCGCGGTCGGTCGCTGTGTCGGGGCTCGCCAAAACATACTTTGAATTGAATATGTTTAGGCCCTTGTTCTCCATCGCGCCCATGTTGAAATCGTCCACCGCGACGATCTGGAAGAGGTCGAGATCGTACTCGCGACCATACTCCGTCTCGTCCCAGCGCATGGAGCGTTTGAGCGCGTCGAGCGCGTAAGCGCACTTCCCCTGATCGCCATCCCGAACCCAGAGCTTCAGCGCCACGTTGCGGCCCGACGCCGTCCGAAAGCTGTCCTCGACGGCATGCAGATCGCCCGCCACCAGGGCGAAGAGATAGCAGGGCTTCGGCCAGGGATCATGCCACTCCGCCCAGCCGGGGCCGGAGGCTGTGGGGTTGCCGTTCGAAAGCATGACCGGAAGGTCGCTCTCGATCCGGACGGTGTACACCGCCATCACGTCCGGGCGGTCGGGGAAATAGGTGAT
This sequence comes from Pseudomonadota bacterium, assembly GCA_039193505.1. Lineage (GTDB taxonomy): Bacteria > Pseudomonadota > Alphaproteobacteria > Rhodobacterales > Rhodobacteraceae > Algicella. The sequence goes on from JBCCWM010000228.1 coordinate 3,163, forward strand.
CTTGCGAAAGCCCTCGGCCTCGCACTGCGTGCAATACATGCCCTTGGACATATAGAGGCCCTCGAGCGCGGTGTTGCCCTCGGGCGCGATCTCGGTCTCGGCGGTCCAAACGAAGGGGCGGTCGGGCAGCAGGTCTTCCGGCACCTCGAGGGTGGCATCGGTCACGGTCAGCTGATCGTCCGAGATCCGCCGGCCATCGATCAGCGCAGCGATCAGGCGGAGGTCGACGCCGTCGAGAACCAATGGGCCGGCGGGACTGTCGGGGTTTCGGCGGACTGCCAGGCGGGCGGTCACGCGGGTCGCGGTCGGATGCAACCGAAAGGTCAGCTCGACCCGGTCGACCAGGTAGGCCGGCGCCTCGTAATCGGCCAAGCGAATAAGGGGCGGGTTGTCTGAGCGCATGGATCCTCCGGAACTGCGGCGGAGACTACGCGCATTTGAAATACCGGCAAGGGGGAGATGGCTTGATCCGAGCCCCGATCGGCGCATCTGACCGCACAACCCAAGGCGGAGCGGTATGGCCAAGAGCCTCGACATCGACAATCCGGCGATCGGCCGGTTCGACAAGTCCTTTCTCATTCACATGATCAAGGACTTTTTCGTGATATTGGTGATCGTCACCGTGCTGGAATTCGGGGTCAAGGTCGGGCTGGTCTATTGGGATTTCCACTCGAACGGTGCCGAGGATGCGCGAGAGGCTGCCGAAGAGATCGCAGACAACGTCATCTCGATCATGCTGAACGAGGGCGGGCCGGTGGCGGCTCGGACGCTCTACCCCATCCTTGAAGAGAACTGGAGCCAGATCGGCTACTCGATCGCAGTCGAGCCCTCCGAAGTCACTCGAACGTCGATCATGGAGGGGTTTGGGTTTCTGCCGATGGGCATCCCCGCAACCGACTGGCCCGAGGGCACGCACCGCGCCGCCGAGATCGAGGTCGTGGCGCAGGATTTCTGCCTCGCCTGTCACACGCAGGCCGCCGTCGGCGACGTGCTCGGCCGGGTCGAGGTTCGGACCTACCTCGCTTCCGACCTGCTTTTGTGGTGGAAGGACATTCAGCTTACGGCGGGCCTCGCCGTCGGCAAAATCCTCCTCCACTCGATCCTGCTCTATGGGTTGCTCCGAGCCCGTCTCGAGCCGTTGATCGCGCTCAGGTCGGTCGTCTCCAACCTCGCACGGGCCTATGGCGGGCTGGACCACCGGGCCGAGATCCGCTCCTCGGATGAGTTTGGCGCTCTGGCGCGGGACTTGAACCTGTTTCTCGACCGCATTTCGCGACTTCTCGGTGAACTCGACGATGTCCTCAGCCGCGTGGTCCGGGTCAATGACGACATCCTCGAGATCCAAGGCCGCCTGCGGGGTCAGGTTGACTGCGTCATCGCCCAGACCCGACAGCTGGAGCGCGAGGCGCTCAAACGTGCGGGCCGCGAACCGCGGCTGTCGCCCGCTTGGTTTGAGGCGATGACGGCGCAGATCGACATCCTGGATCAGCGGCTTGAGGGCAGCAACCAGGGCCCCCGTGTCGGCGAAGTGCTCAAAAACCTCCGAGAAGTGACGACGCTCGCCGAAGCGCAGGTCGCCCAAAACGAGAGCCTCTTCGAAAGCCTGACCGAGCTCGGAGAAGAGACGGAGGCGTTCCAGTCCGCGATGGCTGAAATGGTCCGCCTTGAGGAGCGTCTGAAGAGCATCGTCGAGAGCGGCAGCACGCTCGTTGCGCGCCTCCGCCCCGAAACGTCTGCCCAGGGCACCTGACGCAACGATCAGAAACCGGGCACCTTCCGGCGCAGGACGCGCATTCAGGGGGTGGATCCCGGCCGGCTCTGGCTCTTTGCGCGAGATCGACTACATTACCAATCACGCAAAAAAAGGGAGAAGCTGCTATGCGTCGGCCGGTCGTGGGCATCGTTGGCAATCATCACATGATCAACGACCAGTACGCCACACAGGCTGTCGGTGAGATGACCATCCGTGCGGTCGCCGACGTGACGGGCGCCCTTCCCCTCGGCATCCCGGCGCTCCCCGAATATGTGGCCTCCGAAGATTTGCTGGACGCATGCGACGGCTTTGTTCTGACCGGCGGTCGGCCGAACGTGCATCCGACCCTCTACGGCCACGAACCGACCGAGGCTCATGGTGCGTTCGATCTCAAGCGCGATCAGGTTGTCCTGCCTCTTATCCAAATGGCGGTGGACGCCGGACGGCCGATCCTCGGCATCTGCCGTGGATTTCAGGAGTTCAACGTGGCGTTCGGCGGCACCCTCCACCCCGAGATCCGTGATATACCGGGCCGGCAGAACCACCGCATGCCGCCAGACGGCACATTGGCCGAAAAGTTCGAGCATCGTCATGTCGTCCATCTGACGCGCGACGGTCGGTTTTCCCGGATGTTCGGCTCGGACAGCGTGCTCGTCAACTCCCTCCACGGCCAGGGCATCCTCGAAAAAGGACCGCGCGTGGTGATCGAAGGCCATGCCCCCGACGGCACGCCCGAGGCGATCCACATCGAGGGCGCCAAGGGGTTTGCCATGGCCGTCCAGTGGCATCCTGAGTGGAACGCCGCCGCCGACCCGGTCTCGCGCCCTCTCTTCGAAGCCTTTGGCCGCGCCCTCCGCCGCCCGGCTGAGATCGCAGCGGCGGGCTGACGCACAACCGCACCGAAACGCCTCACATATCCGGTATCGCCGGGCGGACGGCAAGGTCGCAGATGAGGCAGCGTGTCTGTTCCTCGAAACAACTCTGTTCCCTGCGACCAGTCCGGTCGAGGCCGCGGAGTTCTTTCGGCGGTTCGGTGTTGTGGCTCAGAACCCGGGCTGCGCCGAGAGAGCTGCGGCGCTGATCACTGTCGCGGAGCATGATGGGACCGTGTGCCCCATCGCGTTCCGAGGTTGGTCCTCGTCTCGACACTCGGCGAAGTCTCGGTCTCGTCCTTCGCAACCGCAGTGTTCGCCCTCCTATGCGCGTGTGCAGATACTCGGGCGAGCGCCTGCAGGACGGCGGTATCCGTGGGCTTTTTTTTACGAGACCCTCGGCAACCGCCGCGCTGGCAAACACACATTTTACTTGCCACCCGGGGCAGTCCGGGGCCTCACCGCCGCGTGGCTCTCGAGGTGCGACGGGCGATGTCAACTGCTCGAACGACGTCGTCTCCAAAACCGCACAACGACGGATCGGCCACCGGCGGGACCGTCGACAAAGTCTCCATCGCTGTCTGTCCCGCGGGGAGACGGTCGCGCAAGATCTATGGCGGATGTCTCGTTGGCATCACCAAAATCGGTTCGATCCGCGTGCAGCCCGAAGTCCAACCGCGGTTCGGGCGTCGTCCTGCCTGGCTGCGCCGCCAAATCTCTGCACGCAATGCGGTCATGTCCTCCAATGCCTTTCAACGCCGCACGTCCAGCTGGATCATCCCACCGACGTCCACAGCCTCGGGCGGTGCCCGCTTTGCGTCACGGCTCGACCCCAGACCTACATCGACGTCTGCTCCAGCAGGATCGCCTTCATGACCACTCGCGCCGCCCTTGTCCTGATCCAGGCCTTCCCAAATTTCACGTCCGTCGCTGAGGTTTAGATCCGATGTGCCGCGGGGGGTCGTCGGTTCGGGCAGCTTTGGGGATGGGGTGCGGTTTGGTTTGGGCTGTGGGTCCTTGCTCGGCGTCGAGGTCGGCCATGCCGTCGATCTGGGTGGAGCGGTGCTGGAGGTGGCGCTCGCGGAGCGCGGCGTCGTGGAGGCGCGCGATCGAAGCCTCGTTCGGGAGCGAGGGCATGACCGCCGACGGTCCGTGAGTTGGCCCGACGACGTCTGCAGGGTGCGTCTCCTCTTCGGTCGAGCGCTCCGGCTGGGTCGTGGACTGCGGCTTAGGTCGGTGCCGGCTGGGGACGGCCGTGCAGACGGGCGCCTCCGCCTCGGCGGTGTCCATCGGCGCGCCGCGCTTCGGCCAGCCTTGGCGGAGGCAGGCGGTGAGTGCCCCTGCGCGGTCGGGCGGGACGCAGACCTGGCGCACGGCCGCGGCGCCTGCCGCGGTCTGCGCGCGCGGCATGGGCCAGGGCGGTGCGCTCGAAGCGGACGCGGCTCCGCTGCCAGGCAGCGCCCGCCATCCTGCGC
>JBCCWM010000229.1:0-7250 GCA_039193505.1 Pseudomonadota bacterium
ACCGGACATGTCGCCGCCTTTGAGCTTGCCCTCGCGGGCGGCGGCGGAGAGGGTTCCGAGCTCCTTTGAGATCTCGATGATGCCCTTCCGGTCGGCATCCTTGATCACGGGCACGACGAGACCCTGGGGCGTGTCGGCGGCAAAACCGATGTTGTAGAAGTGTTTCTTGATCAGCTTGTCGCCATCGGGGTGGATCGAGCTGTTGACCTCCCAATGGGTCTTGAGGGCGGAGACACAGGCCTTGATCACGAAGGACAGAAGCGTCACGCGGTAGCCTTGCGGCTTGGCGTCGGTGTCGAGTTCTTTGCGGTAGCGGTCGAGTTCTGTGATGTCTGCCTCTTCGTTGTGGGTTACATGGGGGACATTGAGCCAGGAGCGATGGAGGGCCGGGCCCGAGATCTTCTTGATCCGCGACATCTCGACGTCTTCGACGGGGCCGAATTTCGAGAAGTCGACGACAGGGATCGGCGGGATGCCCATGCCGCCCTGGACCGCACCGCCCGCAGCAGGCGCAGGCGTAGACTGTGCTTTGAGGGCCTTTGAGACATCCTCGCGGAGGATGCGGCCTTTGCGGCCGGTGCCGTTCACATGGGCGAGGTCGATGCCAAGGGTGCGGGCGAAGGCGCGGACCGAGGGCGATGCGTGCACGCGGCCGAAACCCGCATCGGTGACGGCGGCGGGGCGCACCTCCGCCGCGGGGGGGGCCGCCGGTCGAGGGGCGGCCGGAGCGGCCACCGCCTCGACCGGCGGCGCCTTCGGCGGCTCTGAGGCGGGCGTGGCACCTGCTGCCTCAATCAGGAGGATGACGGCACCCTCGCTGACGCTGTCGCCTTCGGAGACCTTGAGCTCGACGACCTTGCCGGCATGGCTCGACGGGACCTCCATGGTCGCTTTGTCGCTCTCGAGCTCAATCAGCGGGTCTTCTTCCGCGACGGTGTCGCCCACCGAGACCAGCACGCTGACGACGGGCACATCGGCGAAATCCCCGATGTCCGGCACCTTGACTTCCGTTGCCATTCTGTTTCTCCGACAGGGTCAGACGAGCCGGGGGTTCGGCTTCGTGGGATCGATGTTGTAGAGGTCGAGCGCCTTGCGGAGCTCCGGCTCTTTGATGGCGCCGGCCTTCCAGAGCTCCACCATCGCCGCCGCGGCAATGTGGTCGCTGTCGACCTCGAAGAAGCGCCTGAGGTTCACCCGGCTGTCAGAGCGGCCGAAGCCGTCGGTGCCGAGCACTGTGAAGGGCTGCTCGACAAAGGGGCGGATCTGTTCGGCGTAGTTCTTCATGTAGTCGGTCGCGGCGATGATCGGACCCTTGGCGACGCTGAGCGCGGTGGTCACGTAGGGGACCCGCGGCTCTGCGAGGGGGTTGAGGCGGTTCATGCGGGCGGCATCCTGACCGTCGCGGGCGAGCTCGTTGAAGCTGGTTGCGGACCAAATGTCGGCGGTGACGCCGAAATCGGCCTTGAGCCGCTCAGCCGCCCGTATGGCCTGCATGAGGATCGTGCCGGATCCCATGAGGTTGACGTGTTTCTTGCCCGGACGCGCGACCTTGGTCATGCGGTAGAGGCCTTTTAGGATGCCCTCCTCCGCCCCCATCGGCATATCCGGGTGCGCGTAGTTCTCGTTCATGAGCGTCAGGTAGAAATAGACGTCCTCCTGATCCGCGAACATCCGCTTGAGGCCGTTCTGGACGATCACCGCGACCTCATACTGGAAGGTCGGGTCATAGCTGATGCAGTTGGGCACGGTGCCCGCGAGGATGTGAGAATGGCCGTCCTCGTGCTGGAGCCCCTCGCCGTTGAGGGTCGTGCGCCCGGCCGTGCCGCCGAGAAGGAAGCCGCGCGCCCGGCTGTCGCCGGCGGCCCAGGCGAGATCGCCGATCCGCTGGAAGCCGAACATCGAGTAGTAGATGTAGAACGGGATCATCGGGACCCCGTGGTTCGAGTAAGACGTCGCCGCGGCAATCCAGTCGGCCATGGCGCCGGCCTCGTTGATGCCCTCCTGGAGGACCTGGCCGGTCTCACTCTCCTTGTAGAACATCATCTGCTCGGCATCTTCGGGCGTGTACTGCTGGCCGAGCGGGTTGTAGATGCCGACCGAGCGGAAGAGGCCCTCCATCCCGAAGGTGCGGCTCTCATCGGGCACGATCGGCACCACGCGTTTGCCGATTTGCTTGTCGCGGAGGAGCGTGGTCAGGATCCGCACGAAGGCCATCGTGGTCGAAATCTCGCGCTCTCCGGTGCCCTTGAGCTGCGCGTCAAACTTCTCAAGCGCCGGGATCTCCAGCTTCTCGCACTCGTGGATGCGCTTCGGGAACTCGCCGCCGAGCTCCTTGCGGCGGTCGGCGAGATAGGCCTTCTGCGCGTTGTTCAGCTTGACAAAGGGGGCCTTCGGCAGGTCCTCGTCCGAGACCGGGATCCGGAACCGGTCGCGCATCGCGCTCAGCTGATCTTCGGCCATCTTCTTTTGCTGATGGGTGGTGTTCTGGCCCTCGCCTGCGGTCCCCATCCCGTAGCCCTTGACGGTCTTGACCAGAAGGACGGTGGGCTGGCCCCGTGTCTGCACCGCGCGGGTGTAGGCTGTGTAGATCTTGCGGATGTCGTGGCCGCCGCGGCGGAGGTCCCAGATCTGGTCGTCGGTCCAATCCTCGACCAGCGCTGCGGTCTCGGGGTATTTTCCGAAGAAGTGCTTCCGGATGTAGGCGCCATCCTTCGATTTGAAGGTCTGGTAGTCTCCGTCGACCGTCTCGTCCATCAACTGGCGGAGGCGGCCCGTCACGTCGTTCTCTAAGAGTTCGTCCCAACCGCGGCCCCAAAGGACCTTGATCACGTTCCAGCCGGCGCCGCGGAACTCGCCCTCGAGCTCCTGGATGATCTTGCCGTTGCCGCGCACCGGGCCGTCGAGGCGCTGGAGATTGCAGTTGATCACGAAAATCAAGTTGTCGAGGTTCTCGCGCGCGGCAAGACCGATGGCCCCGAGGCTTTCGGGCTCGTCCATCTCGCCGTCGCCGAGGAAGGCCCAGACTTTTCGGTCCTGCGCATCGATGAGCCCGCGATTGCCCATGTATTTCATGAACCGGGCTTGGTAGATCGCCATCAGCGGCCCGAGCCCCATCGAGACCGTCGGGAACTGCCAATAATCCGGCATCAGCCAGGGGTGCGGATAGGACGAGAGGCCTGAGCCCGCGACCTCGGAGCGGAAGTTCTCGAGCTGCTCCTCCGAGATCCGCCCCTCCATGAAGGAGCGCGCGTAAATCCCGGGCACGACATGGCCCTGGAAGAACACCAGATCACCGCCATGCATCGCCGAGCGCGCGCGCCAGAAGTGGTTCAGCCCAACATCGTAGAGCGCGGCCGACGAGGCGAAGGAGGCGATGTGCCCGCCATACTCGCTGCTCTCTTTGTTGCGCCGCACGACGGTCGCCATCGCGTTCCAGCGGTTGATCGCGCGGATCCGGCCCTCCATCTCGACATCGCCGGGCAGGTCGAGCTCATCGTCGGTTGGAATGGTGTTCTGATAGGGCGTCGTCGCCGAAAAGGGCAGAACGGCGCCGGCCGCGCGCGCCTGCTGCACGGCCTTGTCGAGGAGGTAGTGCGCCCGGTCCGGCCCGTCTCGCTCGATGACGTCGGCAATGGCTTCCTGCCACTCCTGGCTTTCGGTTGGATCGAGATCGGGTCCGATGTCTTTCATGGCTGGCCTCCTCTTGGGGCTCGTCAGACGAAGAACTGGGCGCCGTTGGCCGAGATGGTCGAGCCGTTGATGAAGCCCGCCTCATCGGAGGCGAGGAACACCACACAGCGCGCGATCTCCTCCGGCTCGCCGAGGCGGCCGGCCGGGATTTGCGCGATGATGCTGTCGCGGACCTTTTCGGGAACGGCCATCACCATTTCGGTCGCAATGTAGCCGGGGCAGATGGCGTTTGCGGTGATGTTGTTGCGCGCGCCTTCCTGGGCGAGCGACTTGACGATGCCAAGATCGCCGGCCTTTGTCGCGGCGTAGTTGACCTGCGCGAACTGGCCCTTTTGCCCGTTGATCGAGGAAATCACGATGATCCGCCCGAATTTGCGCTCCCGCATGCCGGGCCAGACGGGATGGACGGTGTTGAACACGCCCGTGAGGTTGGTGTCGATGACTTCGGTCCACTGCTCGGGCGTCATCTTGTGGAACGGCGCGTCGCGGGTGATGCCAGCATTGGCCACGACGATCTCAATCGGACCGAGATCGGCCTCGACTTGGGCCAGCCCCTCCCTCGAGGCGGCATAGTCGGCCACGTTCCACTTGTAGGTCTTGATGCCCGTGGCCTCCGTGAAGGCGGCGGCCTTCTGATCGTTGCCAGCATAGGTCGCAGCGACCGAGTACCCCGCTGCCTTCAGCGCGGATGAAATCGCCTCGCCGATTCCCCGGGAGCCCCCCGTTACGAGTGCCACTCGCCCCATCGCCCGATCCTCCTCATCGTTTCTCTTTGGCTCTGATGTGTCCGAACGAGAGAGACCATCGCGCAAGTGAAAGATGCACGGTCATTCCCCCTGAGACCCTTCGTTTGTTGCTCGCAAGGTCGCGTGCGCCCCGCTCTTGGAGAGAGCGTCGCACATCCGCAAAAACGAAGAAAGGGGGTCAGCGTGGGTCAGTGGGTCTTACCGCCATGCAAAAAATGCATGGCTGGGCCAATCAGCCCAGACCAGAGGTCAACTGACTAAACGTGCGGTCAAAGGAGTGACTGAATGTTCACGCCGAACGTCACCGCACCGATCCGCTGGCCTGTGTCGGGTGAACTGATCGGGATCGAGACCTGAACCTGGTAGAATCCAGTCGACTCGTCGAACTCGACCTCGCTCACATGCATCTCGCCCTCCGGCGTGGCGAAGGTCAGCAGCCACTTGTCCTCATCGCCCTGCCAGTAGTCCGACGTGATCTCGCTCTGACCGACATTGAGGCCCTTGTTGTCCATCACGAAGACCTCGGTGACGATGCCCGCGGTCGCTGTCTGGCGTTCCTTCAGATACCCCGAGAGAGGCCGCGCCATCACCTCGTTGATCATTTCGAGCGCGCCGGACGCGCGCTCCGCCCGCCATTTCTGATCGAGGGCATCCACATCGTCCTGTCTCAGCGACTTGTGGGCTGCGTTCTGTGCCTCGATCGCCTGGGCGACCATCGGCGTGCGAAGCCAGTTTCTGAGCTCCGCAGACGTGTATTGCTCAAGCGGCACCCGGTAGAGCTCGGGCTGCGCGCTCGTGGCGAGAAGATAAAGGACCACCGCATTTTCAAGCTCGCGCAGCAGGTCGCCCTGAGCCGTATCGCCGAACGAGGCTGAGGTGTTGAGGGTGCGCTTTTCGGTCTGCCAGATGTCGGCCACCGAGAGCAGCCTGTCTTTCACCTGGTCGTTGGGCGGGGGCATGATCCCGATTGCGGGCTGACCCTCGATCAACACCTTGAGGGAGTTCTCAAACGTTTCCACCTGCGTCACCAGCGCAAGCTGCCCCGCGCTGGCCAAAGTCGGACGTCCCGAGCGGATGAGACATTGGAGGGTGGCAATCTCGGCAAGGATGACCTTCTGCCGAAGAAGGACATTGAGGGCCAAAGAGGCTTGGAAACTGAACGTGTCGCCGGACGAATAACTGCCCGCGAGAACTGCGAGCAGGTCTTGCACAGCCGCCTCGGACTGTGTGCCGGCCGCCAAAACCGCCTCGAGCGCCGCAGGATCCTCACCCCCGTCGAGCAGGCCGTCGACGGCCGAGCGTACATCGCGCCAGATGTTCTCCACGCCGATGATTTTCTCGAGGACGCGGCGCTTCTGCTCTGGCTCACGCAGGCCGAGTGCGAGGTCGCCATCCTTCAATGCGGAGAGAAACGTCCGCACGCGCCTCTCGGCGGACCTAAGATCCGCCGCGGCGCTTTGACGATCGGCGCCGGTCGTCGCCTCACAGGCGAGACGGCTGACCACCTCCGTCTCGAGCCTGAGTTTCCCGGCCAAGCTCAGTCTGGCCGAGCCGCTTTCGGTTCTGGTGTCTGCTGCGATGGATGGGGAAAGTGCCAGACCCAACACAACCGCTGCTGCGGCTGCAACAGCGGTCCGGATCCAGACGGGTTGAGCGGTGCGCGTCATTGAAACCCCTGGAGCTTATGGTGAGCGAACTACACCTCTCACGTGCGTTTCATGCAAGCTAAATACGCATAGATTGCTAGCCATCGCGGAGATCCGCTTAAGGACGGTTGCGGCAGGCGCTCTACACTCGGATCCAGCGCAGTATCAGGAAGTTATCCGGTCGCTGCGTCAGCTCCACCCCGGCGCGGGCGCCCCAAACCAGCGGCTGCACATAGAGCGGGACATAGGCCACTTCCTCCTGAAGAATCGTCGCTGCGCGGTCCAGGAGTCCCTGCCGGACCGCATCATCGAGCTCCGATTGGAGATCCGGCAGCATCGCGTCGATCTCGGCGTTTGAGAACCCGCCGAAGTTCCAGGTCCCGAGGTTCTCGACCGGCGTGTGCGCGAGGAAGCGGATCGGGTGCTCGGCGTCAAACGTGCCGGGCGACCAGCCGAGGAGATACATGTCGAAGTTGTCGGCGCGAAGCTCGGGCCAGTAGTTTTGCACCGGCATCGCGTCGAGCTCGGCCGTAAGCCCCACCTGCGCAAGCATCGACGTCACCGCCTGACAAACCGCCTCATCGTTGAGGTAGCGATCGTTGGGGCATTTGAGGCCGAACGCAAACCCATCCGCGTAGCCGGCCTCCGCAAGAAGGGCGCGCGCGGCCTCCGGGTCGTAGACCGGACGGTCGGCCCGAGCGTCGGAGTATCCGCGCATCGCGGGACTGACGAGCTGGCTCGCAGGCTCCGCCGCGCCCCGCATGATCGTCTGGAGGATCGCGTCGACATTAATCGCATGTGCAACGGCCTGGCGCACCCGAACGTCGCGGAACGGGTTCTCGATCCCGACATCGCCGTATTTCAGCGTCTCGGCCTCGTGCGAGACCCCGAGCATGATCACCCGCGCCTCAATGCCCTGGAACACCTGGGCGTCGTCGCGGGCATCCACCCGCTCCGCGTCCTGCAAGGGCACCGGCTCAATCAGATCCACATCGCCGGAGAGGAGAGCCGCCACGGCTGTCGCCGAGTTCTGGATCGGCGTAAAAACGGCTCGCGTGATGTTGTGCTCGGGCTCGCCCCACCAGGCCTCGAAGGGCTCGAGCACGGTCTCAAGGCCCGGCTGTCGAGAGGCCACTTGAAACGCGCCGGTGCCATTGGCGTTGAGCGT
>JBCCWM010000230.1:0-7211 GCA_039193505.1 Pseudomonadota bacterium
AGATCTGGATGTCGGATCAGCTTGCGCTACACGGATCGACGTCTGTTTGTCTTCAATCGAGCTGCATGATCAAAGTAACCTTCGTATTTCTTTTGGAACGCATCATCGGCCCAGAAATTGCGTTTGATCTCGCGAAAGATCGTAGATTTGTGGCGTTTGAGGACACGCGCCATCTCTCTGACGGCCACCTTTGCATGCCACCAGCTCTCGATCTTACGGCGTTCTTGAAGCGACAATTGCGTGCAAGCGGCTCCCACGCGATGTTCTCCTGTGAGATAACTCATTGTTTTCTAATAGGAGTCGCACTTCAGGGTAGCAACCTGTCGGAGCACCCTTAAGCCCGTTAATCAATATTATGTAACAAGCGCAACCTTGCACTGTTCTCCATGTCCGCTATCAGCATCGCTCATGCCCCACCGTCGTCCCATCCTCATCGCCGGACCGACGGCGTCAGGCAAGTCCGCACTTGCCGTGCGACTGGCGGAGGCGCTTGGGGGCACCATCATAAATGCCGATGCCCTGCAGGTTTATTCGTGCTGGCGTGTGCTCACGGCCCGGCCGTCGCCTGCAGACGAAGCTCGGGCTCCGCACAGGCTTTTTGGACATGTGGGCCTCCGCGAGCCTTACTCGGTCGGAGCTTGGCTGCGCGATGCCGCGGCGCTCACGGATGTTCCACAGATTTTTGTTGGCGGCACAGGCTTTTATTTGACCAAGCTGATCCATGGTTTGGCGCCGATCCCCGCCATTCCAAAGGCTGTTCGCACCGAGGGAGACGCGCTGGCTGTGGCCGGGGCGGACGCGTTTCGGCGCTACTTGTCGGAACACGATCCGGAGACCATGACACGCATCGATGTGAACAACCCGGCACGCTTGCAGCGCGCATGGGAGGTGCACCGCGCAACCGGTCAGGCCTTGTCGGACTGGCAGCGAGCGACGCCACCGCCATTGATCGATCCCATGCGGGCGCTTCGCCTGAATGTCGTGAGCGATCCGAATTGGCTTCGGGCGCGGATCGACGCGCGCTTTGATGCGATGATGGCCTCAGGCGCGCTTGACGAAGTGCGCGCGCAAGCGAGCGACTGGGACCCGTCCCGCCCTTCGGCCAAAGCGCTCGGCGCCGCGGAGCTTATGGCCGCCCTCGATGGGGATATGGCGCTTGCAGACGCAGTCGCGGCCGCAAAGACCGCCACGCATCAGTATGCCAAGCGGCAGCGCACATGGTTTCGGTCGAACATGCGCGACTGGCACCAGCTCAGGAGTGAGCGGTTGGAGCGGGATGGCCTCGCGGAGGTGCTTTCATTGCTTTGAGCGGCGCTGCTCAAAGCGGGCACGATCGGCGGCGGTCCACGCCACCGCAAGGCGGAAGCCCTGCTCGGTCGCCTCTTCGCCACGCACGAGATTGTGATCGAAGAGCCAAGCCCGCGTCCGTCCCTCGTGGTAGCCGAGCTCGATCTCCTGTTCCTCGACTGGCGCCCTGAGTGCTGCCTCAATCTTCTGGCTGAGATCCGCGAGCCCTGCCCCGGTAGCGGCAGACACGGCCGCCCGCTCGGGGTTCTGCCGTGCCGCGCTGCGGCGCACCTCGGCCTCGTCCGGATCGAGGGCGTCGATCTTGTTCTGAACTTCAATCAGAGGGACAGTTTCACCGGGAATGACGCCGAGATCGCTCAGAATGTCTGCGACCGCCGCGTTCTGTGCCTCCGCCTCGGGATGCGACACATCGCGCACATGGAGGATCAAGTCCGCGTCTGTCACCTCCTCAAGCGTGGCGCGGAAGGCCGCAACAAGTTGTGTTGGAAGATCGGAGATGAAGCCAACCGTGTCGGACAGGATCACCTCGGCGCCCGAGGGGAGCGTGACCCGGCGCATCCGGGGGTCGAGCGTGGCAAAGAGCATGTCTTTCGCCATCACATCCGCGCCAGACATCCGATTGAAAAGCGTGGACTTTCCGGCGTTCGTATAGCCCACCAGCGCCACGATCGGAAACGGCACTTTGGCCCGAGCGGAGCGATGGAGCGCTCGCGTCTTGGTCACCTTGGTCAACTGACGTCGGATCCGCGTGATCTGCTCGGCCAGAGCCCTCCGGTCGGCCTCGATCTGCGTCTCACCCGGACCCCCGATGAATCCGAGGCCGCCGCGCTGCCGCTCAAGGTGCGTCCAGGATCTGACAAGGCGCGACTTCTGGTAGGTGAGATGCGCCAAATCGACCTGCAGCACGCCTTCGCGCGTCTGTGCCCGATCGCCAAAGATCTCAAGAATAAGGCCTGTCCGGTCGAGGAGTTTGACCCGCCACTCCCGTTCCAGATTGCGCTGCTGCACCGGCGTGACCGGTCCATCGACAATCACAAGCCCGATCTCAGCGCCCTTGCACAAGACCTTGAGGTCGCTCAGCTTTCCCAGTCCAAACAACGTGCCGGCCCGTGGCTCAGGCACGGGCACGATCAACGCCTCCGCCACCTCAAGACCTGGCAGAGCCTCGGTCAGACTAACGGCCTCGGCAAGCGCCATGTCGGGCGTTCGTCGCGCTGCGGGCAGCCGAAAGTCTGGATGCAGAACGAGGGTTTTCACCTCAGGCGCTGCTTTCCGCGTCATAGAGGTTGACGGGTTGCGACGGCATGATTGTCGAGATCGCGTGTTTATAGACAAGCTGCGACTGTCCGTCGCGACGCAGCAACACGCAGAAATTGTCGAACCAGGTGATCACGCCCTGAAGCTTGACCCCATTGACCAAAAAAATTGTCACCGGGATCTTGGCCTTTCGAACATTGTTGAGGAAAGCGTCCTGCAAATTTTGTTTATCGGCAGCCATCTTGTCAGCCTTTTGTCTTAGTGGCGCCGGAACGGCGCTGCGGTGTTTTGGGTCTAGGGGCCCTCCGGTATAGATAATCCGGCATAGCCTCGCCAACCAGGGTTAGAGTGCAGGTGCGAAATGTCGCCGTCAACCGCGCCAATAGCCCGGGTTGAGGAGCGCGATGACCACGAGCGCTTCGAGCCTGCCGACAACCATCGCGGCGCAGAGGACGAGCTTGGTGGCAGCGCTGACCTCGATCAGGCGCACGCCCGTGTCGAGGGCGTAGGCGGCGGGCCCGGTGTTGGTGAGGGCTGCAACAGAGAGTGCGAGGGCCACGTCGAACTCCTGCCCCGCCAGGGTCAGGGCCAGGAGCGAGACTGCGATGCCCAGGATGAAGAGCATCAGGAACACCCACGCTACCGCTGCGCCCTCCCGTCGGATGCGGCGCGCCGTCATGCCAGCGCCGCCGACGGAATTCGGATGAACGAGCCGGCTCATCTCGCGCGCGCCGTGCTTGTAAAGCGCATAGACGCGGAGGAGCTTCACGCCGCCCGCCGTCGTCGCTATCCCGCCGCCCATGACTGCGAGGCCGAGGAGGATCAAGCCCGGCGTGTCGAGGCCCGACCAACGCCGGCTCTCCTCCCAGTCGAGGCTCTCGAACCCCATTGTGGTGAGGTAGGAAAGTGCGGTGAACGCGCTCCCCCAGAGCGCGCGGAGAACGGCGGTCAGGTCGTCCTGCGCGTCGACGTCGATTGCGCCGAAGAAGTGCCGCAAGACGATGAGGATCGACATGCCGGCCACCAGAACGAGAGCGATTTTGAACTCTGGATCCGTGGCGCGGACAAGCGTCAACTCCCGGTTCCAAAACGCACGAAAGGCTTTCTGGGTGACGGCCGTGAAGAGGAACAGGAACATCAAGATCTCCCCCCACCGCCCGCTCGCGGCCGCCGAAGGCGAGTCGAGCGGTGAGATTCCGGAGGTCGAGAGCGTCGAGAGCGCATGGATCAGGGCTGTCAGCGGCTCTTCGCCCGCCGTGAGGAGGCCGAGGAGCAGGGCACCGGTCAGTGTCGCATAGGGCACGGCGACAAGACGGACAAACCGCAGGATCCGTCTGTTGACCTGAAGCGCGCCAAAGGCAGTGCGGCGAAGCGCGCTTCGCCCTGTGCCGATGGTCTCTTCAATTTCGAAGCCGCCGATCTTGAGCGGCTCGAGAATGGCGAGCGCAGCGACGAGGAACACGAACCCGCCGAGCCAGCCCACCATCCCGCGCCACAGATGGATCGTTGCCGGCACCTCTGCCGGGCGATCGAAGAGCGTTGCACCGGTCGTCGTGAGACACGAGAGCATCTCGAAATAGCTCTGGAGCGGTGTGACCGTCGGCAGGGCAAGCGCAATAGGTGCGGCAAGAAAGGCCGGCAGCCCAAGAAACGTCAGCGGCAACATGGTCAGTCCAGTCCCCGCAGACGGCGGCGGTCGGCCGACTGTGGCGAGGATCACGGTGATGGCCAGAACCGCGACACCGAGGGCGGCGGTCAAAAAAGCCTGAGCAACCTCAATGTCGCCCGCGCGCAGTGCATGAGCAGCGGGCAGCAGCATGATGATCGCGGACACCAAGACCAGCAGCAGAAACGGGTGGAGTGTCTCGAGCGCCGTGGCTGTGGCGTCTTCGTTGGGGCGCCCCATCTCAGAAGAACGTGATCGAGACCTGGAAGAGACTTTCGACCGCCGCGACATCGCCTCGAAGGGCGAAGACCGTGACCACGTCGCCTTCCTCGATGCGGGTGTCGGCGCGCGGGATGATCACTTTCCCCTTTTTCTTCATGGCGCCGACAAGAGCGCCTCCCGGCCAGGCAATGTCCTTTAGCTTTTGGCCGGCAATGGCAGAGGTGCCCAACACTTGCGCCTCCAAAACCTCGGCCTCAGCATCGCCAATGGAGTAGACAGCGCGGATCCGGCCATGTCGGATGTGGCGCAGGATGGACGAGACGGTGGTGGCGCGTGGATTGATGTAGGCGTCGATCCCAAGGGGTCCGAGCAGCGACGACAGCGACGGGTCGTTGATCAGCGCCATCACCAGCGGCACGCCGAGCGACTTGGCCCGTGCGCAGGTCAGAAGATTGGTCTTGTCGTCATCGGTCAGTGCCAGAACGGCGTCGGCTTTGGCGATCCCGCCCTCCTCGAGCATGTTTTGGTCGAGCCCGTCGCCGTGGAGGACGATTGTGCGCTCGAGCTTGTCGGCCGCCTCCTCAGCCTTCGATCGATCGACCTCGATCAGTTTGACCCGGAGCTTGTTGGAGGTCTTGACTGCTTCGAGCGCCTGCGCCACCCCGAGCCCGACATTGCCCCCCCCAATGATGATCGCGCGCGACGAGATCCGGTTCTCCTTCCCAAAGATCTCCAGCGTTCGCGGGGCATCCTCGATCGCCGCAAACACATAGACCTGATCGTCCGCATAGATTTGATCGGTCGGCTCCGGCGCAAAAAGCCGCCCCTCGCGGCGGATGCCGACGACGCTGGCCTTCAGGGTCGAAAAGAGCTCCGTGAGCTGTCGGAGCGGCGTGTTGATCACCGGGCAGTCCGCGGTGACGGCGAGGCCGATCAGCTGTGCATCCCCGTCGAGGAAGTTCTCCGTGTCAAACGCCGCGGGCGCGGCCAGCCGCTGGAGGGCGGCGTCGGCCACCTCCTTCTCGGGCGAAATCACCACATCAATCGGCAGGTGATCCCGGCGATAGAGGTCGGAGTAGATCGCGTCGAGATAGGACTGCGCCCGAAGCCGCGCTACCTTTCGCGGGACTGCAAAGACCGAGTGGGCCACCTGGCATGTGACCATGTTGACCTCGTCCGACTGGGTCGCGGCAATCAACATGTCCGCGTCGCTTGCCCCTGCCCGGTCGAGGACATCCGGATGCGACGCAAAGCCGGTGATGCCGGACACATCCAACCGGTCGGTGATCCGCCGGATCAACACGCTGTCCTGGTCAACGACGGTGACGTTGTTGCCCTCCGTCGACAAATGCCGGGCAAGCTGGCCGCCGACCTGCCCTGCCCCGCAGATGATGACCTTCATACGCTCTCTTGCGCTTCCACCGGATCGGCGACGCGCGCGCCGCCGCGCGCCGTCGTCACCACGTTGAGGGACTTGAGCTTGCGGTGCAAGGCGGAGCGTTCCATGCCGACAAAGGCGGCGGTGCGGCTGATGTTGCCGCCGAAGCGGTTGATCTGGGCGATCAGGTACTCCCGCTCGAACATTTCCCGCGCCTCGCGCAGGGGCATGCCCGCATAGGTGGCCGAGATCAGCGAGACGACCGTCTCGGGCGTCGGCGCGCCGACCTCCGTTGGGAACTCCGCCGGTTCGATCTCACCTTGATCCGGCCCGAGGATCAGGCACCGCTCCAGCGTGTTGCGGAGCTGGCGGATGTTGCCTGGCCAGCTCAACGTCTGAAGGTGGGCCGTGGCGTCGGGGGACAGGACACGCATCGGCAGGCCCTGGGTCGTGTTCAGCTCAGCGATGAAATGGCGCGCAAGCTCCGGGATGTCGTCGCGGCGGGCGTCGAGCGCCGGCACGGCGATCGGCACGACGTTCAGGCGGTGGTAGAGCTCCTCGCGGAAGCGACCTGCGTCAATCTCGGCCTTGAGATCGCGGTTGGTTGCGGACAGGACCCGGACATCGACCCGCACGATGTCGTTGCCACCGGCGCGTTGAAAGCTCTGATCCACAAGCACGCGGAGGATTTTCGACTGCGTGCCGAGGGGCATGTCGGCGACTTCATCAAAAAAGAGGATCCCGCCATGGGCCTGCTCGAAGAGGCCGGGCTCATGCCCCCGCTCCGGGCTCATCCGCCCGAAGAGCACGTCTTCCATCCGCTCGGGCTCAATCGCAGCGGCCGAAATGGTGACAAAGGGCCCCTGCGCTCGGTCGGAGAGCTGGTGGAGGTAGCGTGCGGCGACCTCCTTGCCCGCGCCCGCCGGTCCGCTCAGCATCACGCGGCCATTGCCGCGGGCCACTTTCTCGAGTTGCGATTTCAGCGCTCGGAACGCGCCGGATCCGCCAACCATCACGTGGCTCGCCGTTTCGCGAACCCGGAGCGAGGCGTTCTCGCGGCGGAGGCGCGAGGTCTCGATCGCCCGCGTGATCACCACCATCAGCTGATCGATGTTGAAGGGCTTTTCGATGAAGTCGTAGGCCCCCTGCTTCACCGCTGCGACGGCAATCTCAATGTTGCCATGGCCCGAGATGATCACCACCGGGATCTGCGGGTTGTTGCGCTTTGTGAGCTTCAGGATGTCGATCCCGTCGAGCTTCGAGTCCTTCAGCCAGATGTCGAGGATGATCAGATCGGGTGCGGCTGAATTGATTTCAGAGAGCGCCGTGTCGCTGTCGCCCGCAAGTCGGACGGCGTGACCTTCGTCCCGGAGGATGTCC
>JBCCWM010000231.1:0-7177 GCA_039193505.1 Pseudomonadota bacterium
CCAACGCTTCCAGCGGTTGTAGAGGGTCTTGTGTGGACCGTACTCCATGGGCGCGTCGCACCAGCGCAAGCCGTTGCGATTGATGAAGATTATTCCTGACAGTACACGCCGGTCATCAACGCGGGGCTTGCCGTGGGACTTCGGGAAGTAGGGCTCAAGACGCGCCATCTGCGCGTTCGTCAGCCAGAAAAGGTTGCTCATGTCACCGCTCGTTTTCGAGCACTGAATCAGAAGTCTGAGACCCAATCAATGGGTCCTGACCCTAGCGGCGGTGCTCGAAGAGCTGGACGAGGCGCGCGCGGCGGCTGAAATGCGGCCGCTCCCGCCGCTCCTGCTGCTCTCCAGCCGCCTCGGCTTGGGCAACGAGGCGGAGCATCATCCACCAGGCGATTGCGGCGAAGACCACGCCGCCCACCGCCTGCCCGATCAGGACGCCCGCGGGCCCGAGGAGTGCTGCGCCCAGCATCACAGGCGGTACTGTCCCGATTGTGTGCCGCCCCCAATTGATCGCCGTTGCATGAAGCGGATGGCCGAGATTGTTGAACGCCGCGTTCGAGATGAAGATCACGCCATTGAAAAACCAGGCGAGCGCCAAGGGGCCGCAAAACAGATAGATCAGCGTCAGCGCCTCCCCCTCGGCGTTGAAGAGGGCGACAAGCGGTCCGCGGAGGACGAAGAGGATCAGGGCTGCAAAGAGAACGTAGAGGCCGGTGAAGAGAACCGAATCGTAGAAAGCGCGGCGCACCCGGTCGAACCGTCCGGCGCCGTAGTTCTGTCCGACAATCGGGCCGATGGCACCTGAAAGCGCGAAGACGACCGCAAATGTGACCGGCACCAGCCGCGAAATGATCGCCATGCCGGCGACCGCCGCCTCGCCAAAGACCGCCATTTCGCGGGTGACATAGGCCGTGCTGATCGGCGTTGCGACATTGGTTGCCATGGCCGGGAAGGCAATGGCCGAGATCTGTCGGATGTCTGCGATCAGGGCCTTGGCGTGAACCGGGGCAAAACCGCCATGGTGGCGGAAAATCGGGTAGAGCGAGGCGCCCATGATCGCGAAGCGCGCCGCAACCGTCGCCATGGCCGCGCCCGTCAGATCGAGGCCGAGCCCGAAGATGAAGATCGGATCGAGAACGGCGTTCACCGCCCCGCCGGCCAGGGTCGCCGTCATGGCCCGCCCGGCATCGCCATGTGCGCGCAGAATCGCCCCGCCGATCATGCCGATCGCAAGGATCGGCATCGACGGAATGATGACTGCCAGATACCCAATCGCCAGCTGCTGCGTCTCACCTTCCGCCCCGACGAGCTGCGTCAATGGCTCGAGCGAGAGCCAGACGATGGCTGCAAAAACAGTCGCGAGCGCTACGCCCGCCGCCATCGCGTGGGAGGAGAGCATCCGCGCTCGATCGTCCTCGCCGGCGCCGAGCGCACGCGACACGACCGCGCCGGCCGCGATCGCAAGGCCGATCGAGATGGATGTGGTGAAAAAGAGGATTGCACCGGCATACCCGATGGCGGCGGCGAGCTCCGCCTGGCCGAGCATCGAAATGAAGATCATATCGATAAAATCGACGAGGAAGACCGCCATCAGGCCGAGCGATGCCGTGGTCGACATCACCACGACATGACGCATTAAGCTCCCGTCGAGAAACTTGGCTTCACTCACGTAGAGAGCTCCTCAGGGGAGGGCACGCGGCTCAGAAAGGGCATCAGTGCGGCCATATCCGGTCCCTTCGACTGACCCGTCAGCGCCTTTCGAAGCGGCATGAATAGGGCTTTGCCCTTCCGGCTCGTATGCGCCTTCACCACTTTGGTCCAGTTGCCCCAAGTCTCTTCGTCCCAAGGTCTTGGCGGCAGCAGGGTGAGGGCTTCCGCGACAAACGCGCGGTCTTCGGCTTCGATCTCGGGCGGGGCGCCTTCAGTGGCGATCCGCCACCAAAGCGCTGCGTCCTCCACGCGGTCCAGATTGGCGCTGACAGCAGCCCAGAACGCGGGTGCGTGCTGTCCGACAAGTCCAATGGCAGACAGCCGCTCCGCCACCGCCTCGTAGGGCAGGGCGTGGACGGCCCGCGCGGACAGCGGCCGGAGGTCGGCCGGGTCGAACTTGACCGGCGCCGCGCCGAAGCGGGAGAGGTCGAACCCTTCGGCAATCTCCTCAAGTCCGCCGCGGAGTTCGACTGGGTCCGCAGAGCCGAGCCGCGCGAGAAGCGAGAGGATCGCCATCGGCTCGATCCCCTCGGCCCGGAGATCGCGGAGGGTCAAGGCGCCGAAGCGTTTGGCGAGCTTCTCGCCCCCGGGTCCGGTCAGCAGAGAGGTGTGCGCAAAGATCGGCGGCTCCGCCCCGAGCGCCGCCATGATCTGCACTTGGGTCGCTGTGTTCGTGACATGATCGGCGCCGCGCACGACATGGGTGATCCCCATTTCGAGATCGTCGACAACCGAGGCAAGCGTGTAGAGGAGCTGTCCATCCCCGCGGATCAAGACTGGGTCCGAGATCGAGGCCGCATCGATTGACTGCGGCCCGAGGATCCGGTCGTCCCAGGTGATCCGCTCCCAATCCAGCCGGAACCGCCAGTGCCCCGCCTGCTTGGCCCGGAGCGCGTCTCGCTCGTCTTCCGAGAGGTCGAGGGCGGCGCGGTCGTAGACGGGCGGGCGCCCGGTGGCGAGCTGTGCCTTGCGCTTCAGCTCAAGCTCAGCCGGCGTCTCGAACGCCTCATAGAGACGGTTGTCTGCGCGGAGCCGGTCCACTGCCGCATCATAGGCCGCCCGGCGCTCTGACTGACGCTCCTCCCGATCCCAGGTGAGGCCGAGCCAGGTCAAATCCTCGCGGACGGAGGCCACGAAGCGCTCTTCGCTCCGCTCCCCATCCGTGTCGTCGATCCGCAGGATGAAGGTGCCGCCCGCCTGTCGCGCCACGAGCCAGTTGAAAAGCGCAGTGCGCAAATTGCCGATATGGAGGTGTCCCGTCGGCGACGGGGCAAATCGGGTGACGGTCATGCGGGGCCTCTTTTTGCCCCGCGACCATTCACGAGCGCGCCGTGTTTGTCCACTCGGGGCGGGCGGGCCCCGAAAGGATCAGTAGAGGAAGCCCGACGCCTGAAGCTTGCCCACGGTGCCCTCGGGCGTGCTCTCGCCCTGTTGCGCCACTTTTTCCATCAGCGGCGTGACCGTGAACGGTTTCACGGGTTTCTCGGTCCGCTCCGCCGACGTGTCGGGTTGGGTCTCGGTCTGGCGTGCCATCGCACTCTCCTTCAATCGAACACTCACCAAGCATTCCCGATTGGTTCGGGCTTTTGCTCGCGTCTCCTACCTGATGCCTCACGGTATGCGTGCAGCTGATCATGCCTCAACAGCGAAGTTTTCAGTTCTTCGTGAACGATTAATTGAGATCGGGTCCAAATTAAGACATGAGTACGAACTTGGTGACGGAATTCACAACACTGATGCAAAATGAGCCACGGTGATCACTTAGACCTCGAGAAAATTCACGCTCTCGCGGTCGAGGCGCGGGACGGGCTGCCGGCGCCTTTTGACGCCCTGGCCAGCGAGGTGGCGATTCGCATTGCCGAGACGGCCGATCCTGAGATTTTGAATGCGCTCGACATCGATGATCCGATGGAGCTGACGGGTCTCTACGAGGGCACACCGCTCACCGAGAAGTCGGTTCTGGACGTGTCGCCGGAGCCCGACGTGATCTGGCTCTTCCGCGAACCAATTCTGGCAGAGTGGCGGGAACGGGGGGACGTCTCGCTCGCCGATCTGGTGGGCCACATTCTCGTTCACGAGCTCGCCCACCACCTGGGCTGGAGCGACGATGACATTGCCGCGATCGATGCGTGGTGGGAGTGAGCTTTCACATGTTCGTGAACAGAAAGACATCAGCGCGCGTCTACCTCTCCCATACTCTCAACAGGAGGACACACCCATGACCCTGACGCTTTCCCGCCGGCAGGCGCTCGTAGCCGGGGCGGCTGCGCCGGCGGCTGGCCTCGCGGGCGCCGCTTTCGCCGAAGCCGAGATGCAAGGCGCGAGCCAGTCGATCTACAGCCGCTTCGTTCTTGGTGGTTTTGAAGTGACGACGTTGCTCTCCGGGACGGCGACCCGGGAGGACCCGCAATCGATCTTTGCTCTCAACGTTCCCGAACAGCGCTTTCAAACGGTCTCGGAGGCGAACTTCCTGCCGACCGACAAGGCTCAGTTCTACTTCACGCCAACCGTTGTGAACACGGGCTCCGAGCTGGTGCTCTTCGACACGGGCCTCAACCCCCGCGGCATTCGGCGGGCACTCGAGGCGGCGGGCTACAGCGCCGAGCAAATCGACGTCGTGGTCATCACTCACATGCACGGCGATCACATCGGCGGTCTTTGGGGCGACGCAGGCGAGACCTTCCCCAACGCGCGCTACCTGACAAACGCCGCCGAGTTTGATCACTGGGCGAGTGCCGGAAACGACAACTTCGAAGCAAAAGTGCGTCCCCTCGCGGACAAGTTCACGTTCATCGGCGATGGCGCCAGCGTGTCATCGGGCATCACGTCGATGGTCGCGGCCGGCCACACGCCCGGCCACACCACCTACATGATCGAAAGCGATGGGCAGAGCGTCCTGATCGTCGCGGATCTCGCCGCGCACTATGTCTACTCGCTCGGTTACCCGGACTGGGAAGTGCGCTTTGACATGGACAAGGCCGCGGCGGCCGCCTCACGGCGCCGTGTCCTAGACATGCTTGCGACCGACAAAGTGCCCTTCATCGGCTACCACATGCCGTTCCCGGCGGTCGGCTATGTCGGGCGACGGGGTCAGGACGGCTTCCGCTATGTGCCGATGAGCTATCAGATGCAGGTCGGCTGACGCCTCGCGTCAGGCCACTTGCGGGCGGGCCTCCGGGCCCGCCTCGAAGCCCGAGACGATCACTCCGGCGGCCTCGGCCCGGGCGAGGCATTTCTGTGCGTCGCTCTCCGGCGAAAGCGGATCGAGGAAGACGATCCGGACCGGTCTCTTCACGCGCTCAGACCAAAAGCTCGCTTGAAAGTTCGGCATCCCGTGGGTCAGCGCGGCCCCCGGACGGGTGCGGATCACAAGGCCGAACCGGGTGCGGCGGAGCTCCACCAAATCCGCCCAGGCCACGAAGAGCGGGCGCTTGACCGGGTCGAACTGGTAGATCAGGCCGCCGCCATGGAGGTCGATCCGAGACTCCGCCCTCAGAAGCCAGCCGGGCGTGACCCCCAAAAGGGGCGGGATCCGCGCCCACACAAACGGGAAGGCGAGAAGCGTGGCCATGCCCGCCACTGTCAGCTCCGGTGGGAGGTCTCCCGCCGGTCCGATATGCGTGAATGTCCGGAGCGCGGTCGCGATCAGGATAAAAAAGTAGCACTGTACGCCGAGAGAGATCTCGCGCACGCGCGCCGAGGCATGCAGCTTTTCGGCCATCCCTGCCCTCCAAGGCTCAGAGCCGCGCGTTCAGTGCAAGCGCCAAACGCTCCCGCGACCCGCGATAGGTCCCGACATAATGCTGCATCCAGCCGGGAAACATCACCAGACGATTGGTCTCAGCCGGCACCGACAGCGGCGGGCGGCGCTGGCCGAACCCCGGCTCTGAGAGAACATAGGCCGCGGGCCGCGGGTCAATCAGCTGAAGATCGCCATTTCCGGGTCCGCACTCCGCCGCGTCGACATAGAAAACGCAGGCCCAGGAGGTGTTTTCATGCGCGTGCACGTGGTGAAAGCCGCCATCGGGCAGCCAGTCCGCCCATGCATTGACGAGCCGGCAGCTCTCCGGCCCCGTACCGCGCAGATGGCGTGTCAAGGCGTCGGCCCGGCTGCGGATCGTTGCCGCAAGGGGAGCCATCTCGGGGCCATCGACGACGGGGGTGGGCAGGTAGATCCGCGCGCCGCCGCGCTGTGACCGGACAAGGCGCGTCGCGGCCGCGTCGGGCTCCGACTGTCGGCGCTTGGTGAGGGTGTCGCAGAGGGTTGCCAGCGCCTCTGGCGTCAGAACGTTGTCCTCGATGTCAACGGCGGTGATGAAGACGTCCTGGATGGCCATGGCCGAGCTCAGCGGTTGCTGGCGCCGTCGCGCCAGCGGTTGACGATCGGATAGCGTCGGTCGAGCCAAAAGGCCTTGCTGGTCAGACGTGCGCCGGGGGCGGCCTGAAACCGCTTGTACTCAGAGGCATAGAGCAGGTTCTCGACCTTCTTAACCGTGTCCCGCTCGAACCCCGCCGCAACGATTTCGTCGACGCTAGCGTCATCCTCGATCAGCATTTCGAGGATCACGTCGAGCACCTCGTAGGGTGGCAGGCTGTCCTCGTCCTTCTGGTCTGCGCGAAGCTCTGCCGAGGGCGGTTTGTCGATCACCCGCGCCGGGATCACGGTGCCCGCAGGCCCTTGCATCCAGCCACGATGATGGGCGTTCCGCCAGCGGCAGGTCTCGAACACGCGGGTCTTATAGAGGTCTTTGATCGGATTGTAGCCGCCCGCCATGTCGCCGTAGATCGTCGCATAGCCGACCGCGACCTCCGACTTGTTCCCGGTTGTTAGCAGCATCGAGCCGAACTTGTTGGAGAGCGCCATGAGAAAGAGCCCGCGGAGGCGGGACTGAATGTTCTCCTCCGTGACGTCGGATGCATGTCCGATGAAGAGCGGGGCGAGCGTTGTGGCGATTGCCTCCCGCCCGTCCGTGATCGGCACCGTGTCGAGCCGGCAGCCGAGAGCACCTGCCACGGCCGCCGCGTCCTCCAGCGACGCCGCTGACGTGTACTCCGAGGGCAGCATCACGCAGTGGACGTTCTCTGGGCCGAGCGCGTCGGTCGCGATTGTCGCGACAAGCGCGCTGTCAATGCCCCCCGAGAGCCCCAGAACGACGCGCGAGAAGCCGGACTTGCCGACATAGTCCCGGAGGCTCTCGACCATCGCGCGATAGTCCTGCTCCCACCCGTCGGGTTGAGCGGCCCGGTGCCCGGTCAGAGCGCGCCAGCCGGCATCGGTTTCTTCGAAATCGAGATGCTCCACGGCCTCCTCGAAGGGCGGCAGCATCATCGCCAAATCGCCGCCCGGGTTCACCGCAAAGGAGGCGCCGTCAAAAATCTGATCGTCCTGCGCGCCCACCATATTGAGATAGACCACAGGCAAGCCGGTCTCGACCATCCGCGCGACCATGTGGCTCATCCGCTCATCAAG
>JBCCWM010000232.1:0-7167 GCA_039193505.1 Pseudomonadota bacterium
ACCTTCACGCGCGACCGTGTCCACGTCCATCCGATCCCGGATGCAAGGACCGCGCGCGACCGGATCGCCGGACGGGCCGACGGCACAACCATCCCCACCCCGGGCGCCAGATGTGCCCGCCTCGCGAGCTCGGACGCGCCCGACACAACGAATGGGTGGCCGGCTGCACGGGGGGCGACCCCAACTTACAGGAACCGGCATTGATCAGAACCCATGGACCCGATCGCGCTCGCCGACGACACTCCCCGTCACGATACACTGGGCGACGACGTTCTCGAAAGCCTTCCGGGACAGGTCGCCATCGCGAAAGCGTTCATGCCGGTTTTTGGAGAAGGGCGAGTGGTCGGTGTTCGGATCGGTCAGAACCAGCGATCCGCACCCTCCGCTCGGATCGGATACCGTGCGTGAAGCCGATGATCAGCGTCCGGATTATGAGTTCGAGATCGACCGAGGGTGGCGCCACGGGGCTCCAAAGCGGGCAAGGTGCGCGCGAACACGGGAGAGATCGACAAGCCGGTCGATCGAGCGCAGCAGGTGATCTCCGGGCACCTGATCCTCGAGATTGACCTCTTAGAAGAGCGCGACCGGCCGCGGTCTCATCATCGCCCATCCTGCCGATTTTCTCATTTTTAACAAACGACTTAGACGCATTTCAACAGGAGTTTTTCATGAGAATGAGCCCATTCCCGCCGCGCACTATGAGTTAGAGCATTCGCGGCAGACGGAGAGCGCGCGACCGTGCGTGCCCAGGCCGTTTTTCACGGCTCGAACACAGGTCCGGGGGCCGCCGATCCGCCGACCGGAAAGACCGTTGCCTCAGATCACGTGTACTCGATGGTCTTTGAGGGCGACAAAATCCGGCACATGACAAAGTCTGGAATGATGTCCCTGCCTTCCGCGCGCTCGGCTGGGCGCGATGGGTGCGGCGGGCGCAGCATCAACATCATCCGGGGGTGCTAGCTTTCGGCGCGGGCGGCGCGTGCGCCTAGGACCACGGCGCTGAGCAGTCCGTTGCCGGACAAGTATCCGTCATCGGCCGGGCCGGAGACACCGGCCGCGGCGCCACCGCCCGCAAAGAGGTTTGGGAAGGGCCCGCCCGTTGCCTTCAGGACGCGCCCGTCGCCATCGGTCTTGAGACCGCCCTGCGTGTGAAAGAGCGCGCCGGTCACGCGCACGCCGAGATAGGGCGGTCGGAGCGCCTCGTCCCCGAAGGTCCGTCCGAACCCGTCAGTGCCGCCCCAAGGACAGTCGGCTATCGTTTGGGCGAGCGTCGCGGCCGGCAGGCCGAGTGCTGCGGCGAGCGCGGCCGGCGTCTCGCCTTCTTTGATCGCGCCGGCGGTCTCGGCGCGCTTGAAATCCTCAAACTGGCGGGCAATCTCGGCGATGCGCGCATCAAAGATCGCAAAGGCGATCCCGTCCGGCTGCGCCAGCACGACGCGCGCGGCCTCCGAATACCCACGGCTTTCGTCCCAGAACCGAAGACCCTCGCGGTTGACCTGGATGCCGCCTGCCGTGATCACGGCCCAGGTGATCAGGATGCCCTCGGGAAAGGCGACGTTGCCATGGCCCTGGAACGCGCCCATTTGGTCAAGAGCGGCGCCGAGCGCATCGCCCCAGATCACCGCCTCCCCCTTGTTGCCGTCATGCCCGAACCAAAGGGCGTCGGCGATCTCTGGCATGTGGCGTGCGACAAGCGCGCGGTGACCGCCAAAGCCGTTGCAGGCGAGGATCAGGCGGGTGCACCCGATGCTCTCGGTCCCGCCACCGCCGCGCAGGACGGTGACGCCCCGGATCGTGTCGCCGTCGAGGGAGAGCGTCACGGCCCGGCGGTTGCAGATGATGTCGATGCCCTCGCGCTCAACCGCTGTGCGGAGCGCGTCGATCAGTTCGGTGCCGGCGCGGGTCGGCAGGCCGTGCATGCGCCTGCGGCTGTGGCCTGGATAGTCGAAATCCTCGACGACGGAGAAGGGAAGGCCGTGCCGATCCGCCAACCACTCGATCACCGGGGCAGCGTGCCGGGAGAGCGCGTCGACAACGGCCGGATCGTTCTGCCCCCTCGCCTTTGCCATGATGTCCCGGGCGAAGAGGGCCGGGCTGTCCTCCACGCCCGCCGCCGCCTGGAGGCGTGTCCCGGCGGCCGGGATCAGCCCGGCGGAGAGCGCGGTTGAGCCCCTTGGCACTGGATCCGCTTCGATCACCAACGGGGCGCGGCCGGCATCGGCAGCGGCGAGGGCGGCCACAAGGCCGCACGCCCCGGCGCCCACGATCAGCGTGTCGCAGGTGATGTCGAAGGCGCGGGGCGCTGTCTCAACGCTCGGGATCATATCGCTTGCCGCGGTCGAGCATGTCGGTTGTCCCGAGGATGTCGTTGAGCGCCCCAAAATCAAACATCCGATCGGCGAAAGGGGCGTTGGTGCCGTTCCTGTGGAGGCTTGCGTAGTAGTCGCGGGCCGTGCGGGCCAGCGCGCGCACGATCCCGCCCGGAAAGATCACCAGATCGAACCCGAGCGCCTGCAGCGCGGCGGCGTCCTTCAGGGGGGTCGCACCGCCCTCGACCATGTTTGCGAGGAGGGGGACACGACCCGCAAAGCGCGCCGTGATGGCAGCGAGATCCGTCTCCGACTGCGGCGCTTCGATGAAGAGGACATCGGCACCGGCCGCAAGGTAGTCTTCGGCCCGGTCGAGCGCGGGCGTGAGCCCCTCGACGGCGACGGCGTCTGTCCGCGCAATGATCAGCGTCTCGGGGCTGCGCCGCGCGTCGGCCATGGCAGCGATCTTGCCGCACATCTCCGCGGCACGGATCACCGTTTTGTCGGAGAGGTGGCCGCATCGCTTCGGATAACTCTGATCCTCGAGCTGCAGGGCGCTCGCCCCCGCCCTTTCAAAGAGCCGCATCGTCCGCTCGGCGTTGAGCGCATTGCCAAAGCCCGTGTCGGCGTCGACGAGGATCGGCAGATCCACGCGATCTGCGACAAGGGTCAGTGTCTCGGCCATTTCCGTCACCGACGTGAGGC
The DNA here is from genome assembly GCA_039193505.1 of Pseudomonadota bacterium. Classification (GTDB taxonomy): domain Bacteria; phylum Pseudomonadota; class Alphaproteobacteria; order Rhodobacterales; family Rhodobacteraceae; genus Algicella. The sequence goes on from JBCCWM010000232.1 coordinate 3,015, forward strand.
CGATATCGGGGCGCCCGAGGCGGGTGTAGGCGGTCGCGGCGCCACTCAGGTAGAGCGCTTCGAACCCGGCGGCGGCGGCGAGTGTCGCCGTGAGACCGTCATAGACGCCGGGCGCAATCAGGATCTCGGGGTGGCTGAGCCGGGTCTTAAGGCTCATTGCTGGCCCTCGAGCCAGGCGCGCGCACCTGCACAGGTCATCTGGGCCGTGACAGTGCCCAGCGAAACAAGGGTTGCGGCGTGAACGTCCGCGTCGAACGCGGCCGTGCCGTCCGTGAGGAGCACAGTTTCGATCCCACGGAGATGGGCGTCGCGGAGCGTCGAGGCCACGCCACCATTGGTGACGATCCCGCCAACAATGAGCCGATCCACCCCAAGCGCGCGGAGCACGTATTCGAGCCTCGTTTGGTAGAAGGCTGAGTACGCAACCTTCTCGATCGTGACGTCTGCGGGCGCGAGATCCGCGACCAGAGCGTGACCGAACGCGCCAGGCTCAAAGTCGCCGGGACCGAGAAAGGGGCGTAGCGCCTGGAGGTGCGGCGCAATCAGGGGGGCGCCGCCACGCGGCCCCGGGACAAGGGTGAACTGCGCCGACACAAAGATCCCTCGCCTCGCGCGGATCGCATCAACGAGCGGGGCAATCCGTGCCGGGAGCGCCGCGAGCGCGGCGCCGGTCTGCCCGGCGCGGCCATAGGCGCCCTCCGGGTGGAGAAAGTCGTTCTGGAGATCGATGGTCAAGAGTGCCGTGTGGGTGAGATCCCAAGTCAGAGGGTCGCTCATCGGGGGCCCTCCTTCGGCTCGAGGACAGTGTTGCCAAACCGGTCGACGCGACCGCGGAGCCAGGGCTCAATCAGCACTGTGGTGTCCGGCTGGTCGAGGATCGCGGGCCCCTCGATCACAGCGCCGACCGGCAGCGTCAGTCGGTCGTAGATGGGCGTGTCCTGCCACGTGCCGGCAAACGCGACCGGGCGGCTCGTCTTTGGCTCCGCGCGCGTGTTGCCCCCAGGCGCCAAAGCGCTCAGATCGAATTTGGGCCGGCGCCCGGTCACGGAGGTTCGCGCGTTCAGCACGCGGCGCAGGCCACCGGGCAGGAGACGGCCGAACGTGGCGGTGTATGTCGCGTCGAAAGCCGCGCCGATCTCGGCCACTGTGGGCGCCGCAACGGTGCCATCCACCTCCGTCAGGGCGATTGGCACAGCCACGGTGTGCGTCTGGCCGGCATAGGCCATGTCGAGCTCAAGCCGGATCTCCTCTTTCGCAAAGGGCGTCTCAGCAACCGCCAGACTGCGCCTCCCATCCGCCACATGGCGGTGCAGGACCACCGCGAGCTCCGCCGGGTCGAGATCGTCGAGCGCGCGGTTCAGCGTTTGCACGAAATCCTGACGCATGTCCGCGATCACACAGCCCATGGCTGAGGTCACACCCGGGTAGCGCGGCACGATGGCCCGGGCGAGGCCGACCTCTGCCATCAGAGCTCCGGCATGGAGCGCGCCGCCCCCACCGAAGGGCATAAAGGCAAAGCGCTTCGGGTCGAACCCTCGCTCAATGCTGACAAGCCGGATCGCGCCCGCCATCCGGGCATTGGCGACGCGCAAAATGGCTTCGGCCGCCGCCACTCGGTCGAGCCCGAGGGGCGCGCCCACATGGGTCTCGATGGCCTCCCCCGCGGCCAGAGTGTCGAGGCGCGACAGTGCGCCCCCGATCGGGCGCTCGGGATCGATCCGCCCGAGCACGACATTGGCGTCCGTCACTGTGGGGCGTGTGTTGCCGAGGCCATAGGCGACGGGCCCGGGGTTGGAGCCCGCGCTCTCCGGTCCGATGTTCAAGAGACCGCCTTTGTCCACCCACGCCATGGAGCCGCCGCCTGCGCCGATCGTCGTGATCTCGATCATCGGCGTGCGCACGACCATGCCGAAATCGATCGCCGTTTGCGGCGCGAGCATGGATCGCCCGTCCGAGATCAGCGCGACATCGAAGCTGGTCCCGCCGATATCGCCCGTTATGACGTCCGGACAGCCGGCCTCACCCGCAATGTAGCCCGCAGCGATCACGCCCGCCGCCGGTCCCGAAAGGGCCGTCCGCACCGGGCGGGCGGACGCCGTTTCGACCGACATGACGCCGCCGTTTGACTGCACGATCAGGAAAGTGCCTCCAAAACCGCTCTCGGTGAGGGCGCGCTCAAGCCGACGGAGATAGCCGGAGACTTCGGGTTGGAGGTAGGCATTGAGCGCGGTGGTCGAGAACCGCTCGAACTCGCGTATCTCGGGCAGGATCTCGGAGGAGGCGGAGACGTTGCCCGTCGGCCAGATCTCACGCACGACGGCGGCGGCCGCGGCTTCGTTGGCGGGGTTTGCATAGGCGTTGGCGAAGAGGATGGCGACGGCCTCGCACCCGGCCCTCCGGAGGCCCTCGGCGGCGGCGCGAACGGCGGCAAGGTCGACCGGCCGGCGGATCTCCCCCGTGGCGAGGGTCCGCTCGGGCACTTCCACCCGGTCGCGGCGGTCGACCACCGGTTCGAAATCGCCGCGCAGACCCCAGGTCCGTGGCCGGTCGCGGCGGCGCATCTCGAGGACATCCCGGAGGCCTTCCGTCGTGATCACACCGGTCCGCGCCCCCTTCCGCTCGAGAAGCGCATTCGTGCCCGCCGTGGTCCCGTGCACAACCACAGCAACCTCCGCCAGATCCGCGACCTCCTGCCCGATCCCGGTGATCACACCGAGCGACTGATCGGGCCGCGTCGTCGCAACCTTGGCAACACGGGCGGTGCCGGCGGCTTCATCGAGGATGAAGACATCCGTGAACGTGCCGCCCACATCGACGCCGACAATCAGTCGGGTCACGCCACGAACCTCAGGGCAGGCGCGCGCCGCGGACGGCCACGGCCGCCGCCCCCGCCAGACGGCCCGCCGCGGCGGCCGGAGCTGTCGTGCCTGACGGGCGTGCGCGCATCTGCAGCCCATCGGACCGGTCCGGCATCGAGGCGTCCTGCATCATTTGGCGCTCCGGCGTGTCGCCGCGCCGCCACGAGCCGGAGAGACGCCTCGCCGTGGGAAGCCCATCCGCTGGCCGCGGCAGGACGTGATGCGGGCCGGTCGCGCCGAGAGCGCCTCGGGTCAAGATGCCCGTCGTTCCGGGTCAGTGCATCGCGGCTCATGACGCACTCCCCCGCCAATCCGGGCGATAGCGTCGATCCGCTTCTCCCTCCGTGAGGAGGCCGCGGGCGACGTCGCGTGCAATGGCAGCCGGAGCGCGGTCAGTCGGTGGGCCATAGCCGCCGCCGCCCGGGGTCTCGAGCCGAACGGCCTCGCCCTGCGACAGCCGGGTGCCGCGCATCTTTGAGGCCATTGGCGGGGCGTGCCATGCGCCGTCTGCACTGTAGGCAAAGGCGTTCTTCGCCGCCGCGTCGCCCCCGGCAATGCCCTGAGGCGCAAAGAGACCGCGCTCTCCAAACAGCGTCGCCTCCGCGCCGCCCTCGGCCAGGACTTCGACTTCGTAGATCGCGCCAAGACCGCCCCGGTGCATCCCGGGCCCCGCGCTGTCGGGCCGGAGCGCCCAGGTGCGGAACAGGACGGGATAGGCGGCCTCGAGGATCTCCAGCGGGGGGATTGTCGCGGTCGAGATCGGTGCGTTTCCGTGGTTGAGACCGTCGCTTTCGGCGGAGCCGCCATGACCGCCTCCGAAGAAGCTGAACATGACCCAGGGCCGCCCGTCCGACCGCTTGCCCGCGAGCGAGAGAGCGTTGATCGTGCCGTAGGCGTTGGCAACCACACGGTCCGGCGCGGCCTCGGCGAGGGCCGCAAAGATCACATCGATCAGGCGGAGGATCGTCTCCGTGTAGCCGCCTGTCGGCGCTGGAAAGCGGGCCGCGAGAATAGAGCCCTCGGGCACTCTGACCTCGATCGGGCGCATCACGCCTGCGTTTGCGGGCAGATCGGGAAAGACATGCTTGATTGCGACATAGACCGCCGCAACCGTCGTCGGCAGTGCGATGTTGAGAGGGCCGTCGCAGGCCGGCGCTGAGCCCTCGAAATCGACGACCATCCGCCCGGCTCGGATCTCCACCGCGGCAGAGAGCTTCAGCGGCGCGTCGGTGATGCCGTCATTGTCGAGATGATCCTCCGCGCTCCAGCGGCCATCTGGCATTGCGTCAAGCTCC
>JBCCWM010000233.1:0-7136 GCA_039193505.1 Pseudomonadota bacterium
CCGCTCCACCGCTCGAACGTCCTCGCCATCGAGCGCCGCTCAAACCGCCCCAGAGCCCTCGAGGCCCCCCCAAAGAACGAAACCGCCCAAGCCCGACCGCCGCAGGCCGCGCCGCGCCCCGACACATGGTGTCCCCACGCGCCCCGGCCCGCTCGGCGCCCGTCGACGACCGTCACCACCCAACTCCAACGGGATCAGCTCCGCGCGACACCACCCGCAAAACCGGGTGTCGCCTTAAACCGTAAATCTGGGTGGCGCTTGACAGGTGTCGAGGCTGAGGGCGAATGCGCTGGTCGCGATCTGCCAGACGACAAACGCGATCCCGAAGAGGCCAGCGATCCGCCCGGGCCACGACGTCCGCTCGAGCCGCTCTGCCGGGGTCTTGGGCGGGCCGTCATCGGTCGTGTCTTCTTCAGAAAACACCACGTCACGGGCGTAGCTTGTCGGACCGCCATGACCGAGCGAGGATCGGCAGCAGCGCAACCGTCGTCGCGACCAGGATCAGATTGAAGGGGGCGAAGACGGTCTCCGATGCCGGGATCAGATCGAGCTCTGCCTCAAGGAAGTTCCCGGGCGTCGCCGCGCTCAGCGACACAGAGCCCGAAAGCCCAGCGTGCCAGATCATAAATCCCAAGTATCCACTTGCGATCAGCTCGCGGTAGTCGACATCCGGCACCTCCCGCGCAAAGAAAGCGCCGATGACGAGGCCGAAGCCCCAGTTGATCCAGGTCGCCAAAAGGGCACCCAGCGTGACCAGCACGATCGCCTGCGCGGGGGTGTGCGCACCGCGGGCCAACGCGCTGAGGAGGCTCGAAAAGAACGCCGTCGACTTGAGGACATAGCCGGTCACCAAGACCAGCGCCATTTGCATCGCAAATATCAGCAAACCCCAGAACCCGTCGCCGAAGTAGACCACCATCTCAAGCGGTGACCCACCCCCCCCCTCACCACGCCGGCTTCGAAGACGATCAGGGTCAGGACGAGAACGATCGCCAAGGGGTCCGGGAGGTAGGATTGGATGACGTTGTCCACTGCACCTGTGATTCGAGCAAAGAGAGAGGGCGTGGTCTGCTCCGACATCTCAGACATGGGGGAGATCCGACAGGACTGCCCCTCCTCATACGCGGCCTCGGACGCTCTGCAAATGGAACGCTGAGCAACGAGCGGGCACGGCGCCAAAGGTGACTGTGAGACGGGCAGTCTGGCGCGTCAGTCTGCCTCGGTTCAGACACTCCAGACCGAATTTCAGAGGGGGGCTGGGTCAAATCGCCACGACTGGTTTTTCTATACCGACCGAGCTAAATCTCCTCACGATTGAGTAAACAAGAGTGTGACCGGGCACAGTGGTTTTTCGTCTAAGAAGCTTTTTGGCAGTAGCCTTTATTGTGGCCTCATGTATGCCGCTTGCCATTTTCTGGCTCTGGCCTTTTTCTGTGGCGCTCGACCGACACATGGAGGACGCGCGCGGACGGCACTTGATCATCGCGCAAGATCTCGCCCTTGTTCTGTCCGGGTACCAAGAAAATCTGGTGGCGGCCTTCGACGCATTCCGAGGATCGATTGCCGACGGCGGCGGCTCGGCTGCTTGGCCCCTGTTCGAGCATCTGAACGTGCGCAAAATCTGCGTTGCAGATCTCGTGAGCGGCGTCGTCCGCGCCGCGCCGTTTGAGCGCGGGGACAGCTGCCCGACCAACGTGCCGGCCGCGCGCCTGCCTCTCTTCCAGGAACTCGCGGCGGGGGGCGGCGTCGGCTTCTCGCCCGTGATGGGGGATCCGGGGAAGCTGCAGCTTGTCTTCCTCGTCGCGCGAGAGGGCGACGCCCTGGTGATCGGCGCCATCGACATGCGTTTCTTCCGCGACCTTCTCGGACATGTGAGCTTTGGCGAGGCTGGCCACGCCGCGATCGTGGATCACTCGGGGCGTGTGCTCGCGCACTCTGCCGAGGAAACGGGACAGTCGGAGGCCGATCTCTCGGACCTCGAGCCGCTCAACGCAATCAGGGCGGGCCAGTCGGGTGTGGTTGTGTTCCGCTCGCCAGCCCTCGATCAAGACGTGATCGCCGGGGTTGCGCCGGTGCCGGGCGTCGACTGGGGCGTGGTCGTCCCTCAACCGGTCGGCGAGCTCAGCGCCGCCGCGGCCTCGTATCTGCGAGATGGGCTCTTGATCCTCTTCTTCGGTGTGATCCTCTCGGTTGCGTTGGCGCTCAACCTGTCCACGCTGCTGTCGCAGCGCCTCAGCCAAACGGCGACCGCGTTGAACCGGCTGGCACGCCAGCAAGACGGGGTGTCGGTCCGCCCGGGCCGCAGCATCATCGGAATAAAGGAGCTGCTGTCGCTCGAGACCGACGTCAATCGCCTGTCCGAGGAGAGCACGTCGGCTCGGTGGGCCCTGACCGAGCGGAACCTTGCGCTCGCGAAGGCCAATCAGCGCCTCCGCTGCGAGATGGAGGATCGGCGCCGGGCCGAAATCCGGTTCCGGAGCCTCTTTGAGAGCGCGCCGATCCCAATCCGGGAGGAAGACCTCTCGGGCATGAAGCGCCTGATCGACGAACTCGGCATCCGGGATCCGGACGAGTTCGAGGCATATGTCGACGCCCACCCCGAATTTCTGACGGCCTGCGGAAACGCCATTGTGGTCGTCGATGCCAACTGCGCGGCAGTGTCGGAGCATGGGTATCCGGACAAGCGCGAACTCTTGCAGAAAGTGGTTCGGACGCTTTCCCCCGCCGCGATGCGCATCGTCCGCATGACGGCGATTGCACTCCATGCCGGTGCGGGTGCCCGGTCCTACGAGACCCAAATCGTCCGAGCGAACGGGGATGTCCGCACGGTTGCCGCCACATGGACGGTGATCCCTGGGCATGAGGACACCTACTCCCGGATCCTCCTCACCTCTGTTGACATTACCGAGCGTCTGGCCTCGGAGGCGGCACTCCGTCAGGCGCAAAAGATGGAGGCCGTGGGACAGCTCACAGGCGGCGTCGCGCACGATGTCAACAATCTGATGACCGTGATCGGAGGCAGCCTCGAGCTGATCGAGACCGAAGCAACGCTCGACCCGAGCCACATAGTCCCGATCCAGAACGCGGTTCGGCGCGCGTCGGACTTGACCCAGCGGCTGCTCGCGTTCTCGCGGAAACAACCGCTCGACCCGAAACCCCTGGACCTCCGCGACCTTGTCACCGGAATGACGGATCTGTTGCGCCACACTCTTGGCGAGGACATCGAGATCCAGATCGCGCCGCCCAGCGACCTCTGGCCCGCGCTCGCCGATCCGGGTCAGGTGGAGGCCGCACTTCTGAACCTCGCGCTCAACGCGCGGGACGCCATGCCGGAGGGCGGGCACCTCTCGATTGCTTGCTCCAACCGCACGCTTGCCTCGGCCAGTGGATCCGGCGCTCAACCGGGCGAGTATGCGGTTCTGTCAGTCTCAGACACCGGCGCCGGGATGAGCGATGTGATCCAAGCCCGCGCCTTTGAGCCATTCTTTACAACCAAAGAGGTCGGAAAGGGCAGCGGTCTCGGCCTGTCGATGGTCTACGGCTTTGCCAAGCAATCGAAAGGCGATGTCGTGATCGACAGCGCTCCGGGCGCCGGGACGACGGTCTCTCTCTTCCTGCCGCGCTCGCCCGCGTCACCCAAGCCGACGGCGCCGACGTTGAGGACGGTCGGGTATGCCGGTCGCGGGGAAAAGATCCTCCTCCTTGAAGACGACCCGGATGTAAGGAGCTATCTCCGGCGGCTCCTCACCCGGTTCGGGTTTCAAGCCCTGCCGGCCGAAGACGCAGCCACAGCGCGCCGGATCGTTGAGAGTGGCGAGAGGATCGATCTGCTGATCTCCGACTTCATGCTCCCCGGGGGAGTGCGCGGACCCGAATTTGCGGCCGAACTCCGAGCACAGATGCCGGATGTGGGCGTCATCTTCATTTCCGGACGCCCATCGGATGTTGAGCTTTCGGGACATCCCGCGCTCAACGGGGCGCCGCTCCTCGCCAAACCGCTGCAATCCGATGAACTCTACGACGTGATCTGTGAGAGCCTCTCCCGGGACGAGCCCGCTTCGCTCTGACGGTCAGTAGACGTCGCGCTGATAGCGGCCGGCGGATTTGAGGCTGTCGACATAGGCCTTGGCGCCCGCTTCGTCGGTCTGGCCATGCTGCGCCACAATCGTGTGGATGGCCCGATCGACATCCGCGGCCATCCGGCTGGCATCCCCGCAGACATAGATCGCAGCACCCGCCTCGAGCCACTCAAAGAAGCGCGCGCCCTCTGCTTCCATCAAGTGTTGGACATAGACCTTCTCGGCGCCATCACGCGACCAGGCGAGGCTCAGCCGAGAGAGGAGGCCGCTCTCGGTCCAGGCGGTCAGCTCGTCGGAGTAGAGGTCATCCTCCGCAGCATGTTGATCGCCGAAAAAGAGCCAGTTCTCTCCTATGGCGCCGCGCATCTCGCGCTCCTCGAGGAAGGCGCGAAATGGCGCGATGCCGGTGCCGGGGCCGATCATGATCAAGGGCCGCGCGTCATCCGCCGGCAGGTGGAAATGGGGCGTGCGTTGCACATAGACCCCGACCGATCCGCCCTCCGCCAGCCTGTCGCCGAGGAAGGTGGACGCGACGCCGATCCGGTCGATGTCGTTCAGCCTGTAGTGCACCTCGGCAATGGTCAGGTGGACCTCTCCGGGATGCTTCTTGGGGCTCGACGAGATTGAATAGAGCCGGGGTTGCAACGGTCGGAGGCCGTCGGCGAGGGCCTGCGGCGTCAGATTTGCCACCCCAGCCCGCAAAACGTCGAGGATCTGTGTGTCCTCGGCCGGCGCAACGCCCCAGGCCTCGGCCGTCTTCGGCGCAAGCGTCGTGAGATCGAGCGCGCTGTAGAGCGCTTGTCTGAGCGTCGTGGGCCCAGCCTTGATCTCCACCACCGCCCGTCCGTCGAAGCCGGTCACCTCAAGGATCGCATCAACGAGCTCAAACGCATTGAGCGGCCAGACACCGAGCGCATCGCCCACCTCATAGGCAAGATCAGGACCGCCGCCGCAGAGCGAGATCTCGATGTGGTTCACGCATTTGGCCGAGCCCGGTCCGCTGAGCCGCCGCGCCTCGATCAGCGTCCCCATGAATGGATGCGCCTTGTCGAAGGCTGGCGCTGGCGGCTCGGCCGGAGCGGCCGCCGATGCGGCGCCGGCGGCCTCAGCAAATGCGGGTGCGTCGAAGACGCCGTCCCGCCACGCCGCATAGTCGCTGTCATAGTCGACATCGCACGCCACAAGCTCCGCCACGCGCGTCGCCCCAAGCTCAGCGAGCCGCGCATCGAGATCCCGCGCCGCTTTGTTGAAATGCGGATAGCTGCTGTCGCCGAGGCCACAGACGGCGAAGTTGAGGCTCGCCGGCAAGGCGGCACAATCGGGCGCCATCAGCGCCTCGTAGAAGGACCGCGCGTTGTCCGTCGGCTCCCCCTCCCCATGCGTCGCCGCGACGAACAGGACATGCCGGGCGCTCGCGAGATCTGCAGGGGTCGTCGCGTTCAGCTCCGCCAGCTCCGCCGCAAACCCCTTTGCGGCCGACACTTTCCGCAAATCCTTGCAGAGCGCCTCAGCAGTCCCGGTCTGGGACGCGAAAAAGACTTTGAGGGGGGTCTGCACGACCTCCTCGTCCTTGGCGGTGGCCAGCGCGTGAAGGCCCGCGAAGAGGCCGTTCAGATAAGTCCGCTGCTCCTCGGTGAAGGGGCTGCCGGCGGGAACGAACTCCGTCACCGCGTCTGAGGTCTCGATGCCTGCAACAAGGCGCGGATCATGTTCCGTCATGGGCTGTGTCCTCGGTCAGGCGGCGAGCGTTGTGGCGTCAAAGAGCGTTGGAAGCCCGTCATCGGGCACGCGGCGGATGAAGGTCAGGAAGCTCTCACCGGTATTGCGTCGGTTAAGGTAGGCGGCCACCACCTGCTCGACGATGGCGTTGACGGCCGTGTGCGGCACCGGCCCGCAGAGCGGCCGGGCGACGCCCTTGTCGGTGTCGCTGCCGCCGCCGAGCACAATGAAGTAACCCTCGCGCCCGTCGGGCATCGTCGCGCCGACGAGGCCAATGTCGCCGATGTAGTGCTGTGCGCAGGAGTTCGGGCAGCCTGTCAGATGAATGTTGATCGGCTGGTCGAGCGTGAAGCGCGCCTCCAGGTGGCGCACCAGCTCCGTGCCGTTCTCCTTGGTGAAGGCAAGCGCCAATTTGCAGCCTGCTTTGCCGGTGCAGGCCACGGCCCCCGCGGCGAAGGCCGTTGCCGAAAGGCCCACGCCTGCCTCCGCCAACGCGGCACCAACCGCATCGAGATCCGCGTCCGGCAGGTGTGGGATCAACACGTTCTGCCACACTGTGAGGCGGATGTCGTTTCGACCGTAGAGGAGGGCGATGCGCCCAATCCGGCGCATCTGGTCAGAGCTGAGACGTCCCATCTCAAGCGCGAGCCCGGCGTAGGACAGACCCTCCTCCGCCTGCGGGTGGAGGCCGATATGCGCCTGGCGGTCCACGGGGGGACGCGCCAGATCATGCTCCGGCCCGCAGGGCGTGAGCTGGAACCCGGCGCTGAGCGCGTCCAGCTTCTCTTGCGTGCGCTCGACGAACCAGTCGAGACCTTTGGCGTCGAGCAGATACTTGAGCCGGGCCTTCTTCCGGTTGGTGCGGTCGGCATGCTCCACAAACACGTGAAGCATCGCAAAGCCCGCCATAACCGTCTGCTCCGGTGTGCAGATCATGCCGGTGTCGCGCGTCAGATCCCGGTGACCGGAGATCCCACCGAGGCCGATCCGGCAGTAGATCCCGGGTGGCACCGCCGCACCCTCACCGATCTCGACGGCCTGAAAGGCGATGTCGTTGCTGTCGCTGACGGCCGAGATGGTCCCGCCATTGTCGAAGGAGATGTTGAATTTCCGCGGCAGGGCTCGAAGCTCCCGCGTGTTGAGAACCAGGTTCGAGAGACGGTGCGTGTGGGCGGAGAGATCGACGATCTCTGCCCGATCGAACCCCGCAGTGGGCGAGGCGGTCATGTTCCGCGCCGAATCCGCCCCGGAGCCCTGGCAGGAGAGCCCCGCCCGGGTCAGCGCGTCCATGACGTTCAGGACATCCTTGGGAGCGATCTCGCGGATCTGTATGTTGCC
>JBCCWM010000234.1:0-7133 GCA_039193505.1 Pseudomonadota bacterium
CGAACCTCCTCACCGCACCCGCACAAGCGCTCAGAAAGCCGGCAAATCCCACCCCGAGGCCCACGTGATCACGACAAGCGCCACCTCCCGAGCCCCCCGCAAATCAACTTCAAGCATCGGCGCATCCGACGGAATTGGCCCGGTGGTGGCGGGCATCATCTGTTCCATGAGCGCTTGGAGCAACGTCCCAGCCTGCGGGCTACTGGCCCACAGGTGTGCTGCGGTCCTCGCTCTGCGTGTCGCGCGTCTCGACACGAGGGATTTCGCAACCACGCGCTCTGCCGCGGGGGTCATCCTGGTTGCGCCGATCCTAATCCAGGTGCCAACGAACCGTGTGGGGTGCGACCTGGGCATCCCATTGGTCGCTGTCCGATGATCCGAGACGCGAGGCCAGAAGACGCAGGGGCCCTTTCCGCAATTTACGGTCCATATGTCGCGAACACGGCGATTTCATTCGAGGACACGCCGCCCGACGCCGAAGACATGGCCGGTCGAGTGGCGCTCAGCGCAGGGCACTATCCGTTTCTCGTTCTCGAGGAGGAGGGGGCCGTGATCGGGTTCGCTTCCGCGTCGGCCTATAGGCCCCGGCCGGCCTACAGGCGGTCCGTGTCGACCGGCATCTACTTGTCGCAGCACTGCACCGGACGGGGGCTCGGCCGGACGCTCTACGAGGCGCTGATCGCGGCCCTGGTTGAGCGTCAGTTTCATGTGCTCATCGCCGGGATCACATTGCCCAATGATGCGAGCACCGGGCTCCACCGCGCCCTCGGGTTTGCGCCGGTTGGGGTTCTCCGTGAGGTCGGTTGGAAGTTCGAGCGCTGGCACGATGTCGAGATGTGGCAGCTCACTCTTCGCGCCGACGCCGGGTGAGACGGTGCGAAAGGACCTCACACGGATGCGGTCGCCGGTCGGGCGTGTCTCCTCCAACATGGTCGATCACGACAGGAGTGACGCGTGGCGTGCTATGGCGAGTGGATGATCTGCCGACGGGCGGGTGCGTTGCGACAGGGTCCAGAACCGCGGTTCAACCTTCGGAAATCCCAGTTTCTGCTGGACCCGAGGATGCGCTCAGGGTCTCGACGGCCGCCAGAGGAGGGGAGCAGGAGCGCCAACCGCTCCTTGGCGGCCGGCTTGTGGCGATCAATTATGCGTGGCTTTGGAACCTCCGCGTGGTCCCGCGGGTGCACCTCAACCACTGGTGTTGCAGGCTTTGTGTGGCAGGGATCACACTCAGACATGTCCTCCGCGCCGGCAATGACCTTCGCCTTCCGAGTGCAGTGGCACAACGAGTGCGATCGAGCACGTACGGCGTTGCTCTAAGATCGGCTCCGCCTCTGCAGACCAGAGAGGGGCTCGTCTCACCACTCAGTTCTCAAGGTGACGCATGTCGGTTCAAGGGGATTGCGATGCCGATCTTCGGCATCAGGGTCTACGGCCCGTCCTTCATCTCGCAGGAAGTGACGCAGATAGAGCAGTCTGCGCCACTGTTGGAGCATGGGGGACTTGTTGTTCCTGACACTCAGTTGGAGCGCGAGAAGCCATTTTAGGGAGTAAAGCGATGCGCTTGGGTCCACCTCGCCGCCGCTCCTCTTTGCTCCTCGACCGCCAGGGTTGCTTCGCGACCCTGGCGGCCACACTCCGCGAGGTCGAGGGCTCAGCCTGGCAGTGGCGTGGTCGCGCGCGCCACATCGGCGGCGCCGGGCGGCGCGGAGGCAGGCAGTGGGCCGCGAGCAAGGATCCACGACGTGCAATGGGTCTAACTGCCATCGGAATAAGGCGGCCCGCGGTTTTGGTTCTGACCTCCGATCTCGTTCTTGGATAAGATCCGAGTGCCCAGAGAACGGCGCACAATGCCTCCACCGTTCCAAAGCACCCACAGTCGGCGCCGAACGGGACCCATGCGCGCAAGACCCTGGCGTGCCAATCATCGCGGCGGCGACATCAACGACGCCTCGCCGGCTGCGGCGAGGAAATCCGTTGGCGCGGTCCCCGGCCTCGAGGTCGTTGCGCGCTACCAAAGCCGCGTGGACCGGCGCAGGGTCACGCCGCGTCCTCCCTTCCGGCGGGGCCGTTTTGAGCGTGGCATGTCCAACGTGAAGGCGGATATACAGGACGGAGGTCGATCCCGAGAGCCTCTGCGAGGTCACTCTGGCGTTTGACCGTGCCGGACACTAACGGCGGAGCGTGCCCCTTTCGACGAGATGGCAGGGCAGCGTCAGGACCTCCGGTCGCGCCGACGGATCCTGGAGGAGGGCTATGATCCGCGCAATCGAGGCGTCGATGATCGGCCCCACAGGCTGGCGGATCGTTGTGAGGTCGATTGTCGACCAGCCGGCCATCTCCATATCGTTGAGGCCGATCACACCCACATCCTCCGGCACTTGGAGCCCGGCCTGCCGCACCGCCGCGATTGCGCCGATGGACAGGACGTCGTCGCCGCAGAAGTAGGCTTCGGCCAGCCCAGTGGCGAGGCACCTCGCCATCTCCTCATGGCCCGCTTCAAAGGAGTAAGCGCGCGCAAAGCTGTGGCTCACCGCCGCCGCGCCCTTGGACGCCCGCAGAAAGCCCGTCAGCCGGTCCTGCGTCGACGTCGCCCGTTCCGGTCCCCCGAGAAAGGCAATCCGCCGATATCCCCGATGCACCAGCGTCTCGGCGGCGAGAGCGCCGCACGCGATGTTGTCGATGCCGATGATGTCGACCGCCGTGTCGGCGCTCCGCCGCCCGAAAGTGTGCACCACCGGCAAGCCCGCATCTCTGAAAGCCCGCGCAAAGGTGGGCGGAAGCGTGGAGGACGCGACGATCACCCCATCGACGGAGTACTGGCGCAAAAGCGTGACGGAGGTGGCCGGATCGGTCTCATCGGTCAGATTGACGATCAAGGGGCGCAGGCCCCGTCCCTGGAGGCCGCGCGTGAAGCGGTCGAAAACCTCGAGGAAGATCGGATTGTGGAAGTTGTCGGCGACAAGTCCGATCAACTTCGTCCGTCCCGTCGTCAATCCCGACGCGAGAGCGTTCGGCAGGTAGCCGAGCTCCTTGGCGGCAGCCCGAACGCGGGCACGCATGCTCGCCGAAACCGACGCGCCGTCGGTGAAGGCGCGCGACACCGAGGCCGTGGAGACGCCGGCCAGTTCCGCCACTTCTTTGAGGGTCACGCTCATCGTGTGACACTAGCGCGACGCAACTTCCCCGCGCCAGCCCCTTTGCAAGCGGTTGCAATGTCGGTCGCACTGTGGTCTCCTGATCTCAAGAGCGGGCGGGACCCGCCACGAGATGCATCAACGGGAGGATCGCATGAGAGGGATCGCAACGACCCTTGCGGTAAGCGCAGCGCTCATCGCAGCACCGATTGCCGCTTCGGCGCAGGACGAACTCAGCTACGTGCTCGTCAGCCACGCGCCCGACAGCGACAGCTGGTGGAACACCATCAAGAACGGCATAGCTCTTGCGGGCGACCAGATGAATGTGGAGGTCGAGTACCGCAACCCGCCCACCGGCGACATCGCCGATATGGCGCGGATCATCGAGCAGGCTGCCGCCGCCGGCCCCAACGGCATCATCACCACGCTTGCCGACTATGACGTGCTGCAGGAGCCGATTTCGGCGGCAGTCGACGCCGGCATCGATGTGATCATCATGAACACCGGCACGCCCGATCAGGCGCGCGAAGTGGGCGCACTGATGTATGTTGGCCAGCCCGAATACGACGCAGGCTTCGCCGCGGGCCTCCGTGCCAAGGGCGATGGGGTCACCTCGTTCCTGTGCGTCAATCACGCGATCCAGCAACCCACCGTGGGCGAGCGGTGCCGCGGCTTCGCCGACGGGCTTGGTGTTGATCTGGGCGACTCGATGCTCGACAGCGGCACCGACCCGGCTGAGATCAAGAACAAGGTCCTCGCCTATCTCTCGGCCAACCCTGATGTCGATGGCATCCTGGCGCTCGGCCCGGTCTCTGCGGATCCGACGATCGCAGCCCTTGAAGAGAACGGCATGGCCGGTGACATCTACTTTGGCACCTTCGATCTCGGCGAGGAGATCGTGCGCGGCATCAAAGAAGGCATCATCCAGTGGGGCATCGACCAGCAGCCATTCCTCCAGGCCTATCTGCCCGTGGTGATCCTGACCAACTATCACCGCTACGGCGTGCTCCCCGGCAACAACATCAACTCCGGTCCCGGCTTTGTCACCGCAGACGCGCTGACCAAAGTCGAGGAGTTCGCGGGCGAGTTCCGCTGATCTGACCGGCGCCGGCCGATCCGGCCGGCGCACCCCCCCATTCGTCTGGAGCATCGTCATGGCCGACACGGCTCAGGGCTCGGATGAACGCGTCAAGCGCATCTCGCCCCTCAGGAAGGCCCTCATCCGCCCGGAGCTTGGCGGGATCGTGGGCACCGTCACAGTCTTCGTCTTCTTTGCCCTGCTCGCCGCCGACAGCGGCATGTTCAGTGCCCGTGGCATCTTGAACTGGGGTGAGGTCTCCGCCCAGTTCATGATCATCGCCGTTGGCGCTTGTCTTTTGATGATCGCAGGGGAGTTCGACCTCTCCGTCGGCTCGATGATTGGCTTCTCGGGCATGCTGACCGTCATTTTCTCGATCGTGCTCGGCTGGCCGGTCTGGATCGCGATCCTGACGACCTTCGTCATTGCCATCGCGATCGGGGCACTGAACGGGCTCATTGTGATCCGAACGGGACTGCCGAGCTTTATCGTCACGCTCGCCTTCCTCTTTATCCTACGCGGTTTCACGATCTATCTGCCGACCGAGATCGAAGGCAAAACCACGATCGGCGGCATGAAGGAAGCGGCGGAGGGCGATTGGCTCGGTGCGCTTTTCGGCGGCACGATCTTCAAAGGCGCGTTCCAGTGGATGGGCGATGCCGGCATCATCGCCGTGTTCGAGCGGGGGACGCGCGCCGGCCAGCCCGTGGTCGACGGCATCCCGATGCTCGTTGTCTGGGCGCTGATCCTGGTTGTGTTCGGTCACATCCTTCTGACCCGCACCCGCTTCGGCAACTGGATCTTTGCCGCCGGTGGCGATGCGGAAGCAGCGCGGAACTCCGGCGTGCCGGTCAACCGCGTCAAAATCCTCATGTTCATGTTCACCGCGTTCTGCGCCACCGTCTTCGCAACCTGCCAGGTTATGGAGTTCGGTTCGGCAGACGCCATTCGCGGCAACCTGAAGGAGTTCGAGGCGATCATCGCCGTGGTGATCGGCGGCGCCCTCCTGACCGGCGGCTACGGATCGGTGATCGGTGCGGCGCTCGGCGCGCTCATCTTCGGGGTGGTGCAGCAGGGGCTCTTCTTTGCCGGGGTCGAAAGCTCTCTCTTCCGGGTGTTCCTCGGCGTGATCCTTCTCGGAGCGGTGATCCTCAACACCTACATCCGGCGCATGATCACGGGGGAGCGGTGAGATGAACACACGCACCACTCATGGCCCGATCATCCAGATGAAGGGCATCGAAAAGCACTTCGGCAGCGTCATTGCGCTCGCCGGGGTGTCCGTCGACATCTATCCGGGGGAGTGTCACTGCCTCCTCGGCGACAATGGCGCGGGGAAATCCACTTTCATCAAGACCATGTCGGGCGTCCACAAGCCCACTGCGGGTGAGATCATCTTCGAAGGGCAGCCGATGGCCTTCGCCGACCCACGCGACGCGATCACGGCCGGGATTGCGACTGTCCATCAGCACCTCGCCATGATCCCCCTGATGTCGGTCAGCCGGAACTTCTTTATGGGCAATGAGCCCGTCCGGCGCCGCTTTGGGGTCCAGTTCTTCGACCATGAGTACGCTGACGAAGTGACAATGGCTGAGATGCGCAAAATGGGCATCAATCTCCGCGGCCCGGATCAGGCGGTGGGCACGCTCTCCGGCGGGGAGCGTCAGACAGTGGCCATCGCGCGCGCTGTCTATTTCGGCGCGAAGGTCCTGATCCTTGATGAGCCGACCTCGGCTCTCGGGGTGCGCCAGACCGCCAATGTCTTGGCCACCATCGACAAAGTGCGCAAGCAGGACATCGCCGTCGTCTTTATCACCCACAATGTCCGCCATGCGATGGCCGTCGGTGACCGCTTCACTGTGCTCAATCGGGGCCAGACCCTCGGGACCGCCCAGCGCGGCCAGATCACGCCCGATGAGCTCCAGGACATGATGGCCGGCGGGCAGGAGATGGTGGAGCTCGAAGGCTCCCTCGGAGGCACGGTTTAGAGCGACCCGCGGGATTCACCAGCACGGATGGGGATGCCGGCGTGGTCCGGAGGGAAGACGAAGTCGAAGTGCGCCTTGTGCCCAGCGCGCCGTTGGGCGATCCGCAGGACGAAGAGGTTCACCTCTGCGCCTGGCAATCGGAGCGGTTTGAGTGGACGAGCCGTCAGCGCGAGGAGGCATGGGAGACGCGCCCCAACGCTCCGCGGCCCCTCTACAGCTGGCTCATATCCTGCTGCGCTGAGGCGGTTTGCGCAGTCCAGCGGGGCGAACCGTTCGATCGCGTGGGCTCCCCGCCACCCAGAGGCCGTCGCGGGGGCCTGTCTGAGCAGCGCTTTGAGCGTTGCGATAACGCCCTCACTCGGGTTCAAGTCCGGTGAGTGTGGAGGCGGAAACCGCGGCTCCGCGTGGGTCGTCTTGAGGGCGTCACGGACCGCCGCGACTGACCTGCCCCGAGGTGATGATGACTAGTAAGGGTTTTGAGGTGGAAGTCGCCGAAGATGGTCATCGAGGAGTGGAGTGTGTTCGCAAACTCGGCGAATCGCGCCTGCGAGCGATATTCCTCGACGTGCTCATGCCGGAGATAAATGGCCTCGATGTCCTGGTACAACTGAAAACGAGCCCCGAAACCCAAAATATTCCCGTCATTGTACTTACCACTGAGGGAATGATGGAAGATATGATCAAAGGGTATCAAATGGGCGCTGACTACTACATCCCAAAACCCTTTACACAAGAACAGCTGCTCTATGGTCTCGAGTCAATCTAGTTGCTTGAGACGCTCTATATTGAAGACACGAGACTAACGCGATAGACTCCCATTTCTTGTCTTGGAGTCATGCGTAGATGAATACCCAACTCGATCAATTACGCTTCCTTTCGGAAGAGCAGGTACGAACGATAACTCATGAGCACGGCACTCCCGTGTTCGTC
>JBCCWM010000235.1:0-7111 GCA_039193505.1 Pseudomonadota bacterium
ACAAACACATCGTGCACGCGCTGCGGCCAGTCCCTGAGTGCCGTGAGACCCCCCGTGAGCATCTCCGCCTCAAAACTCCCCGCACCGAGCACATTGCGCGCCGTCGCCTGTCGGAGCGCCATATCAACGCTGCCGAGCGCCGCCTCATAGCTCGTCAAGTCCCGCACCGGAACAGGCACGGCCCGGACAAGATGCGTCTCTGGGTCCACCTCCAGCCGCTCGCCGTAGTGCATACGCCCGCGGTCGGCCTCCATCTCCAACTGCGCAATCACCGCAGCGACATGCTTCGGCCCTCGATCCCAGTCCTCACTCGGGATGAGTGCAATCCGCTCGAGCAGATCCCAGTCGTGCGGCTGGCCTCGCAAGTGACGCTCGTACTAATTAATCCAGAATCGCCACTCCGGTCCGCTCGAAACAAAGTCATCGCGCAGCCCCATCCAGAGCGTTGTTGCGTCTGGAACCTCCAACCGATGCCAAAGCGGCTGATCGAGCAGCGATCTACTCGCGGTCGCCCCCTGCAAGACCTTGGCATCCAGTCGGATGGCACTCTCGGCCAACTTTCCATTCTGGTTGCTTGCGGTCGGACCAAGGGCCGCTGCGTTTACGCTTGCCCAGATTGAGTGTGCGGCGTCTGAAGTGTAGGGGCTCGAGAAGGTGACTTTGGATGCAGACACCGCGGCGTATGCAGCATCACCAGCATAGGCCTCACCACTGTACAAGTGGTTAGCAGCTATCCTTGCTCTGCTGTAAACGGTCTGTAATTTCGTAATGCTGCGTTTCCCTTGAGTTAGGCTTGCCCCCGAGGTCGTAAGGAGTGCCCTCATCAGAGATAGAGTGCTCCGCGTTGCTCCGCCGATATCGACTACACCACCGGCCTTTGGAACTGTCCACGGTAGGACGCGCAAAGCGGCGCGCGCGCTCAAGCTTTCAGAGACCCAACGCTCCTGGGTGCTCAGCCAGTCTTTGACTTTCTCTTGATCCTGTAGGTCTTCAATTGCTTCCAATGTCTAGTCCAAGCTGGTTTTTAGGTCTAAATACAAATCCTCCGCGGCCTCTATTCCCGTCGAGAGGCGGAGGAGGCGGGGGCTTATGGCGGGCTCTATGATGTGGCGGTGCTCGATCAGGCTTTCGACGCCGCCGAGGGATGTCGCGGGCAGCCAGAGGCGGGTGGCGCGGACCGTGCGGGCCGCGGTGTCCTCGCTGTCGCAGAGGAGGCTCAGCATGCCGCCGAAACCCTCGGTCATTTGGCGCGCGGCGACGGCGTGGTTCGGATGGTCGGGCAGGCCCGGGTAGAGGACGCGCTCAATCCGGGGATGGGTCGTCAGCGCCTCGGCGAGGGTCAGCGCAGTGGCGGAGGCCCGGTCCCACCTCAGAAACAGCGTTCTCAGGCCGCGGATGAGGAGCCACGCCTCGAAGGGGCTGAGGACATTGCCCATCAGAGTGCGGAGGCCGTGGAGCTCTTCCCCGAAAGCGGCACTTCGGACAGAGAGGACGCCGGCGGTGAGATCTGAGTGCCCCGAGATGTACTTTGTCGCGGAGTGGAAAGCGATGTCTGCCCCGAGCGCCAGCGCCTGGAGCGTCGTGGGCGGCGCTGCCGTGCAGTCGACGGCGAGGCGCGCGGCGTTCAGCGTTGCGATGCGGGTGGCGGCACGGATGTCGATGATGTCCCACGTCGGGTTGACCGGGGTCTCGATCCAGATGAGCTCCGTCTCCGGCGAGACGGCGGGCGCGAGGGTGTCGATGTCGCTCGGATCGAACAAGGTCAGGCGGATCCGCCCGAGGCGGTGGAGCCGGTCGAGCCAAGACTTGGCGCCGTGATACATCACGGCTGGCGCTGTGACGGCCGCGCCGGGGCTCAGGCTCTCGATCAGGGTCGTGATCGCGGCCATGCCGCTCGCGAAGGCAAGGCTCCGCGCGGCGCCGTCGAGATCGGCGAGGACGGCCTCGGCATGGGCCACCGTCGGCCCGCCGTCGCGGGCATAGATCCAAGGTGCGCGGGGGGCGTAGTCGGCGTCCCGCACAAAGGTCGCGGAGAGCTCGATCGGCGGGCTGACGCCCCCAGAGGCGGGATCGATCTTGCCGAGCGCTTGGGCAGCGCGGGTTGCGGGGGAGAGGGGCATTTTGGGCTCCGATTGTCGACGGCATTCCATGCTGGCCGCCGGCGCCATCCTTGACAAGAGAGCGCGGCGGCGGCGTTTGGCTCCATGCGTGTGCGACTGTCATGCGCCCTTCCGACCGTCACTATTGCGGGGGGGGGCCAACATGCGGTGTAGCACTTGAGCAGACAACGGCGGAGGGCACTGCGGTGCGTGCTTTTGTCGATCGCCTCCGCGGACGGCTCGACCTCACCAGAGTCTCGGACATCGTCCGACCTTGCAGGTTGCGCTTGCGACCAATGGGCCGCGCCCGCGAACACTTCTGGCGGACGGGATCGGTGCGCACGAGATCGACGCGATGGATGCAACCGAGTTGCTTTTGGCGGGCCCGAACGTGTTCATTTGTGCTGAATGGCGCAGTCGTGCCTGCGTTGGCACAGCGCGCCGCGCGACTCTGGCCGTCGTCGCCACGCCTCCGTCGTAGAGCCGTTGGCGACGTGAGCGGTGGACCATTGAAGAGGCGTCGACCCGTCACGGCGGTCGGGTGATCCACGCAGCTCGGGAGCAAAGGCGCCCGCGATGAGATGAAACGCCACGGGCTCGATGCGGCCGACTTTCGCGGCGAGGCGCAGTTCGATCGTACGTTTTGTGCGAGCTGCCGAACATCCTGAATTCGATACGTGTTGCCTGACTTGCCCTAAGAGCTTGCCGCTAATGACGAAATGGGCATTGTCGAGAGCGTGAGACCTTGCGGATCTCGGGCGACTGCCGGTCCCACAGGGTCACTTGAGGGTCGGTCGACGGCCTGACAAGATCGACACAGTCGACAAATGGAGCGTTCAATGAAACTCATGCAACCCATTGCCGCAGCGGCACTTTTCGCGCTTGCCGGCACGCCGGTCCTGGCGGCCTGCGATCCTGGTGAGACGGTTATCAAGTTCAGCCACGTCACCAATGCAAGCCCGCATCCGAAGGGTGTCGCAGCGACCCTCCTGCAGGAGCGGGTCAACGCCGAGATGGACGGCACAGCCTGTATGGAGGTCTATCCGAACTCCACGCTCTACAACGACGACCAAGTCCTTGAGGCGATGCTGAACGGGGACGTTCAACTCGCGGCGCCATCCCTGTCGAAATTCGAGGCCTTCACCAAGGTGTTCCGGATTTTCGATTTGCCGTTCATGTTCAAGAACTTGGATGCGGTCGATGCTTTCCAGGCTTCGGAAACGGGCCAGGCGATGAAAAGCTCGATGGAGCGGCGCGGTCTGAAGGGGCTTGCGTTTTGGCATTCGGGCATGAAGCAGATGTCGGCGAGCAAGCCGCTCAACTTGCCGACGGACGCAGCCGGCCTCAAGTTCCGGGTCCAGCCCTCCGACGTTCTGAAAGCGCAAATGGAAGCGATCGGCGTCAGCCCGCAGCCAATGGCCTTCTCTGAGGTCTACGGCGCGCTCCAGACCGGCGTTGTCGACGGGCAGGAGAACACCTGGTCCAACATTTGGGGCCAGAAGTTCTTCGAAGTCCAAGACGGCATTACCGAGACCAACCACGGCGTGCTCGACTACCTTGTCGTCGTCGGCGTCGAGTGGTGGGACAGCCTCGAAGAGCCCGTGCGCGACCAATTGATGACGATCCTCCTCGAAGTGACGGCCGAGCGGAACGCGGCTGTCGGCGGTGTCGAAGAGGCGGCACGTCAGTCCATCGTCGATGCCGGCGTGACCATCCGCCAGCTGACGCCCGAGCAGCGCCAGGCCTGGGTCGACGCGATGCGCCCGGTTTGGGAACAGTTCGAAGGGGATGTTGGGGCAGACAACATCGCCGCCGCACAAGAGCTGAACGCCAGCTTCTGAACTGGCGCGAACGACCTGCCCCGGCTAGCCTGGGGCGGGTCACCGAGAGGCACTCCGGGGAGGACACGAGATGGCAGAGCGGGAGCCCGAGCCCGAGGGCCTGTTCGCGCGGGTGATTGGGGAGATCGAGAAGACACTGATCGCCCTGATGCTCGGCGCGATGGTCTTGATCACCACGATCAACGTGTTTTTTCGCTACACCTTCAACTGGAGGCCCGTGAACTGGCTGGAAGAGCAGCTGGCCTTCACCTGGCCGGACACGCTCGGCTGGGGGTACCAAACCTCCCTGATCCTTTTTGCATGGCTCGTGCTCTTCGGGATGGGGCATGCGGTGCGCAAGCGGGCGCATCTTGGCGTCGACGTGATCGTCAACCTGTCAGACCGCCGCGGCCGGAAAGCGCTGGCACTGGTCTCGGTGTTCTTTTGCCTCGCCTATGCGTTTCTCCTGATGAAGGGCAGCTGGGACTACTTCTCGTCTTTCGTGAACCTGCCCTCAACCACGGGGCGGTGGTTCCCGACGGGGCTCTCGGAGATGTCGTTCCGCAATCTGCAGGCCTTCTACACCTTCGATGAAATCGGCATGCCCTCCTGGCTGCTCTGGATGGAGGGCGTGTTCGGGGAGGACTACGACAAGCTCCCCCGCTCGGTCGGATACGTGATGCTCCCGATTGGCACGGTTCTCTTTTTCGGGGCATTCGTGCGTTCTCTGCTGCGGATCCTCCGGGATCGGGAGGACCGTCTGATCACGAGCCATGAGGCCGAGGACGAGGTTGAGGCCGTCTCCCGGCGCGGAGGGGCCTGATGCGGGTTGCCGTCCTCACTGCGGCGGTCGCGATTGCGATCATCGTGGGCTTTCTCCTCTTTGGGGAGACAGCGCTCGCGCCAAGCCCGGGCCTGAAGGTTACCGTGCTCTTCCTGATGGTGATCTCGCTCCTCATGGTGGGAGTGCCGATTGCCGTGTCGCTGGGCCTCTCCTCAACGCTTTTCCTGCTGGTGCTGTCGGACACCTCCCTGGCCTCGATCGCGCAATCGCTGTTTCAGGCGATGTTCGGGCACCCGCTTCTCATTGCGATCCCGTTCTTCATCCTTGCCTCGACCTTTATGTCGACGGGCGGTGTCGCGCGGCGGATCATCGATTTCTCGATCGCCTGCGTCGGGCACTTCCCCGGCGGCCTCGCGATTGCGGGCGTGTTCGCCTGCATGATGTTCGCGGCGCTCTCGGGGTCGTCACCCTCGACTGTGGTCGCGGTCGGCTCGATTGTGATCGCCGGGATGCAACGGGTTGGATACACAAAGGATTTTGCGGCAGGTGTGGTCTGCAATGCGGGGACGCTCGGCATCCTGATCCCGCCCTCGATCGTGATGGTTGTCTATGCGGCGGCCACGAATGTCTCAATCCAGCGGATGTTTATGGCGGGCATCCTGCCCGGGATCCTCGCCGGGCTGATGCTTATGATTGCGATCTACATCTATGCCCGCGTCGCCAAACTGCCGAAGGGTGAGTGGGAGGGGTGGGGTGAGGTGTTCGACACCGGCGCGCGCGCCGGCTGGGGCCTCTTCCTGATCGTGATCATTCTCGGCGGCATTTATGGCGGGATCTTCACGCCGACCGAAGCCGCGGCCGTCGCGGCGGTCTATGCCTTCATCATCGCGGCGTTTGTCTACCGGGACATGGGGCCGTTGAAACCCGCCGAGGATGACCCGACGCGGACCCCGCTGCCGCTTTTTGAGAAACCCTATGCGCTTGCGACCGCTTGGGTGCATCCCGACACGCGCGATGCGCTTTACGATGCCGGGAAGCTGACGATCACGCTGCTCTTCATCATCGCCAACGCACTGATCCTAAAGCATGTCCTAACGGACGAGCAGATCCCGCAGGCCATCACAAGCTCGATCCTCGATGCGGGCTTCGGGCCGCTGATGTTCCTTGTGATCGTCAACATCATCCTTCTGATCGGCGGGCAGTTCATGGAGCCGTCCGGGTTGATCCTGATCGTGGCGCCGCTGATTTTTCCGATTGCGATCGAGCTTGGCATCGATCCGATCCATCTCGGGATCATCATCGTGGTCAACATGGAGATCGGGATGATCACCCCGCCAGTTGGGCTGAACTTGTTCGTGACCTCGGGCGTGGCGGGCATGCCGATGCTGCGCGTCGTGCGGGCGGCGTCTCCCTGGCTCGGACTTTTGGTGATCTTCCTGATCCTGGTCACATATGTGCCGGAGATCTCGACGACACTGCCCAACTTCTTCTATGGGCCCGAAGTGATCGTCCAATAGGCGCCTGCCCGAGAGCCCCCGAGCAAGAGGTACCCTAGGTGTTCAGTCCCGGCATCTGGTGGATCGGGTCGACGATGGATCGATCTGGCTCTGACGTCCAGATTTTGCAGATGTCGTCGTAAGGTGTGAGGCCGCTCAGCGTCTTGAGCCGACGGGCGAAGCTATGGGCATCGAGGAAGTCATTGAAATGGCTGCGAAGCTCTTCGTGGCTGTCGGAGTGGGAGCGCCTGACGGTCGCGTCCTTGAGTGTCCGGTTCATCCGCTCGACTTGGCCGTTGGTCCAGGGATGGTTCGGCTCGGTCAGGCGGTGCTCGATCCCGTTCGCCTCGCAGATCATGTCGAACCGCATCGGCCGAGAGATGAGTGTGGTTCGGTTGCGCGGCGGTTCTGCGAATTGGATGCCGTTGTCGGTGAGGGTCGGTGAGGCTCGTGTGGATCCGGTAGGGCACGGCGTCGAGGAGAAGCTCAAGGAACTCCCAGGCGGTCTTGCGGTCCGCCTTCTTGACGAGCTGCGCCACAGCGAACGTGCTGGTTCGGTCAACGACCACGACGAGGGTCGCCATGATGCCGCCATCGGTCCGAGGCCCATGGCGGAGGCTTGCCCTCCGCCGCTCGAAGCTCGGCAATGTCGATGTGGAAGACCCCGATCGGGTCGCGCTTGAGGCGCTGCTTCTTCGACGTGTCGCCGTCCATATCGGGCAAGCGCGAGATCCCATGTCGCTGGAGGCAGCGGTGCAGAGAAGACCGCGTAAGGTGCGGGATTGTTGGCTGCAGAGCATAGAGGCCGTCGTCCAGCGGAAGCAGAGTGTGCCGACGGAAAGCACCGGCGATGGCTTCTTCCTCTTCGCTGAGACCTGTCGAACGCGGTTCCTTCGGCCCGGTCTTTCGATC
>JBCCWM010000236.1:0-7080 GCA_039193505.1 Pseudomonadota bacterium
CACTACCTCTGCCCCATGTCGATCTGGCGCTATGCAAACCCGGCCGAATTCATGCGCGTGACCGAACCGCTCGTGCCCTGGCTTTGGGGACTGACCGCGGCGAGCCTCGCCGTCGGGCTCGGCTGGGGCTTTTTCGGGACGCCGGACGACTATCAACAGGGCTCCACGGTCAAGATCCTCTACATTCACGTGCCGTCGGCGCTGATGGCGATCAATGCATGGCTGATGATGCTGGTCGCCTCGCTCATCTGGTTCGTCCGCCGCCACCACGTCTCAGCCCTCGCGGCGCGGGCCGCGGCACCCGTCGGCGCGACGATGACGCTGGTCGCCATCGCCACAGGTGCGATCTGGGGGCAGCCTATGTGGAACACGTGGTGGGCCTGGGACCCACGGCTCACGTCGTTTTTCATCCTGCTCCTCTTTTATTTCGGCTACATCGCACTCTGGGAGGCTGTCGAGGACGGTGAGAAAGCCGCCGATCTCACGGCCATGCTCTGCCTTGTCGGCTCGGTCTTCGCGCTGATGTCGCGGTATGCCGTCTTCTTCTGGAGCCAAGGCTTGCACCAGGGCGCCTCGCTCTCTCTCGACGCTGAGAAAAACGTGGCAGACGTGTTCTACCACCCGCTCCTGGTTTCGATCGGGGGCTTTGTGCTTCTGTTTCTGACGCTCGTTGTCGTGCGCACCCGGACGGAGATCCGGTTGCGCCGGATTGAGGCTCTTGCCTTGAGGGAGAGGGCCGCATGATGCCCGATCTCGGACCCTATGCGGCGACCGTGGTCGGCGCATACGCAGCGACGGCCCTGTGTCTCGGGGCCCTCGTCGCCCTGACGCTCTGGCGGAGTGCCAGGGTCAAGCGCGCACTCAAGCAGGCGGAGCGACGGGATGGCTAACGTCAATCCATGGCTCTTCGTGCCGCCCGTTCTGGTGGGGGCTTTGACCGTCCTCTTCTATCTCGGGCTCGGGCGCGAGAATGCGGATGAACTCCCGTCGGCCCTCTCCGGCACGCCCGCGCCCGTGCTGGCTCTCGAGCCGCTGGCGGGGCGGCCGGAAATCCCGGCCGAGGCGCTCGCGGCCGAGGGTGTCAAGCTCGTCAACTTTTGGGCGAGCTGGTGCGGACCCTGCAGGTTGGAGCACCCGATACTGACCGAACTTGCGGCCGAGGGTGTGCCGATCTTCGGCATCAACAGCAAAGATCGGCCCGCCGCCGCGGCCCAGTTCCTGGAAGAGCTCGGCGATCCGTTCGCCGGTCACGGCGCCGATCCGAACGGGCGCCACGGAATTGACTGGGGGGTCTACGGCCTTCCGGAGACGTTCGTTGTCGACGGCGACGGGCGGATCATCCTGCGCTATCCGGGCGCCCTGACCGACAGCATTGTGGACAGCCGGATCCGCCCTCATCTCGAGGCGCAAAACCCGAGCTGACGGGTCGCAGACAACAGCCCCGGCCTGCGCCCGATTCATCCCCAAAACAGGAGGGCGGCGTCTTCAGCGGCGAATGTCTGGCTTGCCGGGACCGCTCGATCCCCCGACCGGCATCCGAGCATAGACCGGGCTTCGGAGCAGCCGGGTCCTCGACGCGCGATCAGCATCGAGCTTGCGCTGATACCGCAGATGAAAGCGTCTCCAGCCTTTTTGCCACCCCCGCTCCCTGTGCACACGAACCGACGACATCAGGAGGCGTGACAGGCCACCTTCGGTTGCATGGAGGCGCCCCACGCGAAGCCATCCTTCGCGAACGGTCAAAGGCGCGCACTTCTCTGCCTGCGGCGGGATGGTGTGCCGCGCCAACGAGCGGGGGCCGCCGCAGCAACTCGTCAGCGCCCCTCTCGCTCGGCGCCATATGGCGATCAATGTATTGGCGACAGGCCGTTCTACGTGTCCTGCTACGTGTATCTTACTCAAATTTGCGGTAGACTCCGTCCCAAAGAAGGCGACGGGTTCTGAAGAGTTCTAGCTTCAGCGGAGAGCAGATCATAGCGAACCTGAAGCCGCAGAAAAGTGGCGTTTCGAGATGTCTGCCGGGAGCATGGGATGAGGTCCGCGACACCCTCCAAAGGGATGGCCAAGTTCGGCGGGATGGATGTGTCCGATGCCCGGACGCTCGAGACGCTTGAGGACGAGGACGCAAGGCCAAAGGGCCGCTGGCAGACCAGATCGGCGACACCGCCATGTTGATAGACGCGGCGTCTCGAACGTTGTGGCGCCCGCCGCCGAGCGAGAGGGTGTCGCCCATCTGTGCAGGATGCACCGGGGGAGGAAGCGGCGGGCGTCTGCAGTCTTGGGTGTCGACAGGTGGATCATTCGGCGAGACGATGCCGAACGGCGCAAGGCGATCAAGCCGGTGGCTGAAGAACGACGTCGGTTTGGCGGTCGGCGCGTGCATCTGATGCTGGAGAGCCAGGTCCGGCACGTGCCCCGAACCGGAGGCTGTCGAGCAAACGATCCGGGGGATCGTTTGTCGGCCGGAGCGCTCTGAGGGCTCTATCGGGAGGAGACGCTGCGGGTGAAGCGGCGTGGCGGTCGGAAACGGGCATTCGGCACGCGCAGGCCGCTGCTGATGCCCGACAGACCTAATCGGCGGAGGAGCGTGGACGCCTTCACAGATGACCGTCGTTGCCGTGTGCCGGCCATTTGGGATCCGTGAGGGCGTCGGCCCGGTCGCTGACACCTCTCTGACAGGCATCCGTGTGGCTCGAGACCGCACAGCGATCATGGCGCACCGAGCTCGCCCCAACACCGTCGTCCACGACAAGAGGCACCGAACTGACCGGCATGGCCGTTCTGCGATGGTGCCAGGAGACCGGCTTGGCCCGGCACTCCATCGCGCCTGGCAAACCGACGCACACCGCTCTCGTGGACCGTGTCATCGGCAGTCCGTGGGACGAGCTGCCGAGCGAAACCCTCTTCCCGACACTTGCCGAGGGAACGGCGCAACGCAGGGAGGGAGGGCCGCAACCGACCCAGATCCCATTCATCCCCGGACGACCTCACGCCAGAGGATGTTGCACCCATGATGGCGCGGGAGACCATTGCCGCGTGAGCCCAGAAACCAACAGACGGATGCTCCCAAACACCGGAGGGACGTCGGGGCTCAGGACATGAGCCCTCAATTTGTAGGCCGGAGCAAATCCGCGTCGACGGCAGCAGCCATCTCAGAAGGCGGCGTAGGTGCCATTCACACGGGAACCGCGGGAGACGCCGACACCCGCGCCGCCTCCACCATCTGCGGCGCCCATGGCTAGCGCAGGAAGGCAAGGGCCGCGGCGATCGACTGGAGCCCGGCGAGGAGGGTCAGGAGCGACGCGTAGCTCATCAAGGTGGTGATGCCATAGATCTTGCCCAGCGAACCCAGGCCAAGGCCGTTTCTCTGTATGGTCACGAGATCAAAGCCGATCGCCCCGGTCGCCAGGACCACCAGCGCGAAGAGGAGGAGCGTGCCGGCGAAGCCCGCAAGTTCCTCCGAACCGGCGCCAAGCGTTCCAGTGACCAGCCGCCCTGCGACAAGGAGAAGGATCATCAGGCTCGCGAACACAAGGCCTTTGGTGAACCCATCGTCTCCCCGCAGACGGTGGAAGACGAGGCCGAAGACGAACCCCACAAGCGGCCAATGCGCGATGAAGCGGAGACCCTCGGAAATCAGCATCAGGACTTCGTTGTCTGACTGCGCCACAGGCGCAAGACCACCCGCGCCGAGCGAGAGCGTCGCGGTCACGAGGGGGCGCCACCATTCCTCGCCGCTGACGAGCGGATCGAGATCCAAACTTGCCACAGTCTCGATCAAAACGGCGACGGCAAGACCGATCCCTGCACCGAGCAGGGCATTCTGGAACGGCGTCTCGAACGGTCCGTTGTTGAGCAGCCGCCGCTTTGCGGCACCCGGCGACAGCCCGAGTTTGTCATAGACCTCCTCACGCACCTCCGAGATGTCTTTGCGTGCAGCGACCAGGTCATCCCAACCGATTTTGGTTTCGGCGAAGAGCTTCTCGAACTCTTTGCGCCGCGCCGTGAGCAAAGCGTTCTGGTTCAGGACGTCGATGAGTTTCCGCCCGAGCCCCTCGGTCCCCGCGCTCGCGCTGTCACCGCCTGGAGCGACGGGAGAGAGGGCGAGGGTGAGCAGGCCAAAGTAGCCGAGTGCGACCAACACAAACGGCCACACAAAGCCGAGACCCCCGCTCTGCCAAAGAGCGACATAGCCCGCGAAGACAGCGGCCGCCAGTGCCTCTGCCGGGCGGTCCGGCCGGAACGGCGGTTTGCCCCGCCCTCTGCGAGAAAGAATGCCAATCGGGACCAGGAGCGCGACATAGAGCGCGTAGTCGTGGAAGAGCCCCATCACCTGATAGGTCGCCACATCGAAGGCTTTGGCCCCACGCGCAAGCTCCGCCGCGACAGGCCAAGTGACGGCTGCGGCGACGCCCGCCGTCACCACCGCACTGCTCCACACCGGCAGGCGAACATGCGCGAACTGCGGCAGTAGCGCCCGTGACGTCTCGATGTAGACCCGGATCAAGAGGATCAGGAGCAGCCACATCATCACGTTGGGCAAGAGGCTGCGCACAAGATGGAGGGTCACTCGAACCCAGTCTGGGATCGACGCGAAGATCGGATGTACCTCGATCCGGGACAGCGCGAGGATGAGTTCCGCCGCCCCGGCCGCAGCGGGGACGGCCGGGATCAGGACAAATGCAAGGGCCCCGACGATCACCACCCACTGCGCGCGCGCGCCCCGGATGTAGGGGAGAGCGATCACGTAGAGGAGGCTGCCGGCATAGAAGGTGCAGACGATCATCCAGACGGCGAGCACCAAAATGACCGAGCTTGGGCTGCCCGCGGCGTCCAGGAACGCGAGTCCGCCCCAGGCCAGAAGGATGAAGAGGAGCGCCGCGAGGAGCTGGAACAGCCAGTGACTGATCAGCGCAAGTCGTTTGCTGAGCGGCTCGGTCGACACCCGACGGACCCTGAGAACCCTCGGCAGCATCATCGCAGCCGCGATCACGGCCAAAGGCGCGTAGTGAACGGTGGTCGCGCCGCTGACGCCGAAACCCGGAAAGAGAGGGGCCGAAACGCGGAAGAGCGACAGCACAAAGTAAAGGAGTTCGGCAAGCCAGCGCGCACCGGTGAGGAGGAGCGGTTGGACGGCCATCGCGGTCATAAACGCGGCAAGGGCAGCCAGCGGGCGGTAGATCCGCCGCGCCGGCAGCGAGCCCCGATACCAGTATGTCACGAGGAGCAGCGCCAGGACAGGCAGGGTCGCGGCAAGACCGTCCAGGGTCGTCCGCGCTTCGAGAGGCACAAGATTGCTCAACGCATCGAGCGCCTCGAAAAACGAGGTGGGCTCCGGTGTCCCAGACACAGGCGCCGCCTCCTCGGTTCCCCAGGCGCGGATCAGTAGGGTACCGTCCTCGCCAAACGCGCCCTGCCAAACGAGATCGCCTGTCTCTTCGCTGATCCGCCCCGTCGGCCCGGCCGCGTCGAAGCCAGGACCGTAGCCTGCCACACTCAGCCGGTCGCCCGACAACTCCAGAAAGCCAGCCCCCCGGAACGCAATCGGCCCGAGCGGCAGGCTGAGGGACCCGGAGTAGCTTCTGCAGTTCGGCCCGGCTCCGGTCGCCACTGGTAGATCAGAGACGGGAAAGGCATCGACATCGATGGGGTCCGTGCGCTGGAGCTCCAGACCGAAGAGGCGCGCCATCATTTCGCTCGTGCGCATGTCTTCGCGGCGAAGGGCTGCGATGACGGGCAGATCCTGCGGCAGACAGATCGCGGCGTTGAGACGCAAGACGGTGCCATCGACCTCGATCTCAAGGCGGCGCGCGATCTCAGGCGCCATGTCGTCAACCCCGTTGGATGCATCAACGGGGCGAAGGCCAAGGCCGCTCCGCGTCAGACCGGCGTCGATTGCGGCGTTGCGGCAGCCGTCCACCGCGGTCCCGTCGAAATGGGCAAGGCAGTCAGGGGCGAGGGACACCTGCCAAAGGCTGTCATCTCGCGCATGCCCGATGCCGATCACGCGGGGCGGGCGCAAGCGCTCCGCCCGCACGACCCATATCTCGGCGACGGGATCGGACCGGTGGGCGAGAAAGGGCGGCCGTCCGTCATATGGCTCGGCCGTAGGCAGCAACACGCGCGGAACACCGGTGGCGGCCGAGAACGGAGTGGCCACTGGCTGCCCCTCTCCGAACACAACGATCCTGTTTGCGCCGCGGCGCAACTCCGCATCGACGCGTCCGACAAGTGCGGCGAGGCTGTTGCCGACATCGACCTTCTCTTCGTTGACGAAAAGGACGCTCCGCGTGCCACGGGGAACGGTGTGCCACACCGAAATGCTGTCCTGGTCGCGACAGACCGGGTGCCAGAGCCGCGGCGCGGCCCCATCATCGCGCAGCGCCTGCGGGGGCAGGTAGACCGCCTCGCAGCCGTCCTCTGCCAGCACAAGCTGCGGGACATCGCTTCGCAAGCCAAGAAGAGACAGAGATCCGCGCAAGATCTCACTGTGGAGCGTGACGACGACAAGAAGGGACATCGCAAGCAGCACGAACTTCAAGACTGGTGCGGCAATCCGTGCGACGTCGACCCTCATCGCTTCACTCTTGCACCATCCATTCGCCCGAGGCCGTGTTGAAACGCACAGACCCCGATGCTACGAACTCCCCTATAGTTGAGCAATCCAGAGTTGGCGGTCCGATGAAAGTCTCCTGGCGCGCGTCCTTTTTGCTCATCTTGATGCTGACATCACTGCTGCCAGCCGCACGCCCCGCGGTTGCAAACATCTGCACCCTCCTCGCAGCAGCGAGCGTTGAGGAGCGACTGCCCGAGATGCTCGACCTGATCATTGGGGCCGAGGACCTGGATCTAGACGATGTTGTGGGCGAGGGCAGCGCGCTCGCCGATGTGTCTGAGCATTGGGTGACGATCACGACGGGCTCTGCGTCGTGGATCAATTGCCAGAACCAGAACACCCAGCGCACGGTCTACTTCCCGATCGGCCTCGTCCTCCGCCCGGTGAGGGACGTGCGCATCGACAGCCAGGATCGCACGATCTTTCAGACGGAGTACGGGCTCAACGTCATCATCGACAATCGC
>JBCCWM010000237.1:0-7050 GCA_039193505.1 Pseudomonadota bacterium
ACCAAAACTGCGCGATCCCCAGCTGTCGCCGTGAGCGGTGTGCCCGCCGCGACAGCGAGCGCGATAAGTGACGCCTGGGCGCCCGTTCGGAACATCATTCCGGCCATGTTTCCAGATCCTTTGCGCAGCGCACGCCGAAATCCACTCCCGGCGCGCCATCAGTCATTGTCAAAAGCGCCGAGCCTGCCAGGTCGGCCGGATTGACGCTCAGCCACGAGCCCCCTTTGAGCGCGGAGCCGTCCGTGGCATCGACCCACTCCCGCACATTGCCGGCGAGGCCGATATGCCCGGCCGGGCCAGTCGGACCGGCATCGACCGGGCGGCGCGTACGCCCCTCGCCTTGCCAGACCGCCATTCCATCGCGCCATGCATCGCCCCAAGGAAAGCGCAGCAGAGCCTCTCCGCGCGCGACAACCTCCCACTCCGCCGCCCGCGGAATGCGGCCGCCGATATGGGCACAATAGGCGCGTGCATCGCCGACGGAGAGCGCGGTCACCGGCTCGTTCGCAACGGCGGTGCTGCCCGCACCCTGCGGCGCGCGCCACGTGTGACCCGGCAGCCGCTCCACCGTTCCCGTGAAGACGGCAACGGCGTAGCCGAGCCGCTCGGCATCCGTGACATATCCCGTTTGTTGCACGAAATCGGCGAACGCACCGACGCTGACCTCGGTCAGGGCAAGGGTGAACGGGGCGAGCGCCACTTGCCGGCGCCCGGCATCCGGGGTCGGCGAACAGGCAGCCTGGACAAGGCTGCGCGTCCGGCAGACCTCCGCTAGGGCCGCAACATCCTCGGCGGACGCGCCGACGGTAAAGTCGCGCGTCGTCGCCCCCGTCTCAGCTTCCAAGTAGCCGTTGAGCGCGTCCGTGAAGCTAGCCTTTGCCGCACCGAAGCGGCCATCCGTCAGGCCCTCCTGGCCGGCATCGAAGGCCTGATCGGCAACGCTCGTGTCGACAGCGTCGCCGAGTGTGGCCTTCTCGGCCAGAGCGGCCTCCCGCGCGGCGAGCGCTTCGGCTTCGATCTCAGCCACTGCGACGCGCCAGGCCTCCTCTGCTGCCATCCAGGCGTCGCGCGCCCGCCGCCACGCACCGGCCTCTTCCGCCGATCCGGCA
Source organism: Pseudomonadota bacterium (assembly GCA_039193505.1). Lineage (GTDB taxonomy): Bacteria > Pseudomonadota > Alphaproteobacteria > Rhodobacterales > Rhodobacteraceae > Algicella. Next base: position 1,110 of record JBCCWM010000237.1, read on the forward strand.
CCTGTCGTCGCGTCCTCCGCCTGTGCGACGGCCGGGCGCGCGCCGGGCTCAGCCCGACTGGCATCCGCGGCGGCGGCTTCGGCCGCGGCGCGCGCGGCGTTGGCCTCCGCTTCGATTTCTGCGAGAGCCGCGGTCCACGCCTCTGTGGCGGCCGTCCACGCGTCGCGCGCGCCCCGCCATGCGCCGGCCTCCTCCGCAGAGGCGGCGGCCTGTTCGGCGTCTTTGGCGGCTACAAGTGAGGGACTTTCGGACGGTTCCGCCAGGGTCGCGGCCGCGGCTGCAGCCTCGGCCGCCGCGCGGGCGGCGTCAGCCTCGGCTTCGATTTCCGCCGTCGCCGCGGTCCAAGCCTCAGTGGAGGCGCGCCAGGCGTCGCCGGCCTGGCGCCACGCGCCCGCGTCGGCCGCGGCCTCTGCGGTGGCGGTGGCCTCTTCGGCGCGGCTGACAGTTGGGCCGGGTTCAGGGTCGGCCTGGGCTGCAGCGGCGGCCGCTGCCTCGGCCTCAAGTCGCGCCTCGGCCGCAACCGCCTCGATCTCGGCGACGGCCGCGAGGTACTGGCGCTCGGCCGTGGCCCATTCAGTGCCGGCCCGACGCCACGCGCCGGCGGCCGCAGCGGCGCTTGCCGTCCCGGCAGCGGCGTCCGCGGACGCACGGGCGCCGTCCGGATCTGGCTCGGCTGTATCGGCCGCGGTCCGGGCGGCATCGGCATTCCGGCGCGCGCGGGTCGCAACCTCCCGCACTTCTTGGATCGCTGCGTCGAGCGTCGCCTCCGCTTCGGCGAAAACCTGAAGCGCACCGTCGAGGTTTGCGCCCCTCGGCTCGGCAGGCAACTTGGCAATCGCGTCGCGGACAAGATCGATCGGCCCGGTCTCGGGCGCGAAGGCCGCTTCCGCCTCCTGAAGCCGCGCCCTCAGCCCGGCCTCGGCGGCGCGGTGGGCCGCGCCTTCGCCCTGGGCAAGAACGGCATCGAACTTCTCCTCGATCTCCGTCCAAGCCTCCAACACATCCCGGGGGGCCGCCGGCATGGCCGCAACCAGATCTTCCGTTGCCGCGAGGAGCAGGCGCCGGCCATCGCGGGCCGCCTCCGCCGCCGGGACGGGCAGCGGCAGTGCGTCGAGGCGGGCTTGCACGGCGTTGGCCCGCTCCCCCGCCTCGGCCAGCCAGGCGGTCCCAAGCGCCGCGCGACCGTCTTGCGACAAGGCAACCGTCTCATCCGCGACGGCGGACAACGCGTCGGCGGTGGCGGCGGTGCTGACACCTTCGGCCAACGCATCAAGGCGCTCGGGTTCGAGATCGATGCGGAGGATCTCCCGCTCCTCAGACAGAGCGGCCAGCCCCTCGCCAAGATCGGTTCGGAGCGCGAGGACCAGATCGTCGACCGCACCGCTCATCCCGTTCACCGCCTCCGTCAGGAGCGCGGGCGTCTCCGGCGTCACCTCCGCCATGGCGCGCTCAAGGCTCTCCTTAGCACGGTCGAGCGCGGTCGCCGCGGCCGCGGGCAGCGACAGCCCGTTCGTTTCGGGCAGAGCAAGGAGCGCGTCCGCCGCCGATCCGAGGCGCAGCGCCTCGTCCCAGGGCGCGACCAGCGCCGCAAGATCCGAGCGAAGCGCACACAGCGCCTCAAGCCGCGCCACATCGCCGCCGCGATAGGCCGCGAGAAGCGCATCGCGGAGCGTGTCCTGCAGATCGCTCAGCCGTCCATCGGGCACCGGGAGAGAGACGGTGCAGCGGTCGAATGCGGCGTCGAGCGCTGCCATCCGGGCCGCGCGATCTTGATAGAAGTAGTATCCCCCACCGGCTGCCAGAAGAACCGCAGCAGCCGCGGCCGGAACAACCCAACGCGGCCGGCCACCGCCAGTCGGCTCGGGCGCCGGGGTCGGGGGCGGCGGTGGCGCGGCGGCCTCGGCGCCCCCTGAGCTGTACCCTCCGCCCTCAAACGCTTTTAGCGCTGCACCGGCGCGGAGGAACGGCTCGGTCGTGCCGCGCCCGATCATTCGTGCCAAAACCGGCGCCATCAGCTGCAAAGCCGCCAGAGGGCCGGCGGCGGGCGCGAGATCCTCTGCGCGGAGGGCCGGCGCGTCTGCAGCGCTGATCCGCTGTCGGAGGAGGGTGTCATCGACAGGTCCATCCTGCCCCGTCAGCGCGCGAACCGGGCCGTTCGGACCCAAGAACAGGCGATAGCCGATCAGACCCGCGGCATGCAGGTCGGCAACGACGCTCGGCTTTCCATCCGCCATGACTGCGGGCGCTTGGTAGAGAAGCGGCTGCTCGGTGATGGCAATCGGGTCATCGAGCGCAAAGGCCAGGTCGCAGAGCTTCAGGCCGCCCGCAGGTGTCTCGCGCCGCACGGCGGGGGGCGCGAGGTTGCCATGCACAAGACCCGCCTCGTGGAGCGCCGAGAGCCCGCGGAGCAGATCGAGGAACATCGCCCGCTTCTGATCGAAGGAGAGCTGGTCGACATGGTCGTCGATCGCGCGATCCGGACAGCCGACAAGGCCGAGAACAGTCGCCCGCCCCGCGCTCGTCGCAAACACCGTCTCAGAGAGCGGCAGATGGCCCTGAAGATGGGCGGAGCCGGTTTGGGTCAGCCGGCGGAACGTGTCCGCGAGCGTCTTCAGCCGTGTCTTGTCGGCCAGAAGCGCGCTCGACGGCAGGTAGAGGTCGTAGAGCCTGCCATCGACTTTCCGCTCACCCGAGTAGAGGATCGCGGCGCCGAGTTCGGCGCGCACGCTCAGTCCGTTGAACTGCTGCTCGAGCGCTTCGTAGAGGCGCGTGTCGACGCGAACCGGCTGTGTCATGGCAGATCTCCCGGGCAACTCGCCGCGCGCACGCCCTGGTTCAGCAGCTCCAGATCGCGCGCAACGGCGATGGCCAGTGGGCAGGATCCGGGGCCGAGGACCCGGGTCAGACGGTCGATCGAACGCGCCCCCGCGACGGTGTCGCCGGCTCGGATGTCGAAATAGGCCTCTAGCGTCATGTCCTTCACATCCCCAAAAACGGCCGACGGCAGCTCATCCGCCGTGTCGTATCCCATACATTCCGCAACAGCGCGGAGGAGCGGTGTCTCGCGCGGTGCTTCCGACCCGCTGATGGCCGGGTCGCAGAACATCGCTTCGACCGCCAGCCTATCGCGCTCAGCCTCGGGCGCGGCAGTTGGCGTATTTTCTTCCCAAACCGGTCGGAGCACGACGAAAAGAACCATCGCCACCGCCACCACCAAAGCCAGCCGCACGGCCCAGAGCGTGGAGGCCGGGAGGACCGCCCCTGGCAAATCCGCGGTCAGCGCGACGGGCGCGTCATCGGTCAGCGGCACAGTCTCGAAGAGCACTTCGGTGTGCGGCCCAAGCCGCAGCCGCTGCCCGGGCGCGATCTGGCCGGCGCGTGGGCTCGGCCGCCCATCGAGCTGATTCCACGCATCGTCGGCAAGGCTGAAGAGCCAGGGCCTCCCGCGCGGATCGCGCCCCACGCCCGGGGTCAGGACGGCGTGCTCGGGCGCGACGCCAGGCGCCGTCAGCGCAAGATCCGCCGTCGGCGCACTGCCGATCACAATCCGCTCGCCGGCAAGCCAGATCTTGCGGTCGATATCGGCCCCCTCGATCACGCGGAGCCGCGGCCCCTTCGGTTGAAACGCCGTGCGCAGCATCAAAAGAGTCCCATCTGGATCAATGCGGGCGCGATCACGGCGAGAGCGACCGCGAACATCAGCATGAACTCCGGCACTTTGAGGTTGACCTTCAACTTCTCGATAGCGCTCTCGGCGAGCTCGCTCCGAAGGCTCCGAAGCTCGATCGCCTGCTCGGCGTAGAAGGACGAGAGGTCGCCGCTCGTGCGCTGCGCTTGCGCCAGATTGCCGAGCACCAGCTTGATCGGGGGCGACTCGATCCGCTCCGCAAGGCGCGTGAGGGCGGTCTCGACGGACGTCGCCTCGACCTCGCGGATGGTCACCTCGAACTCCCGCGCGAGCGCTGTGCCGGGCGCGGCCTCGATGTACTGCTTGAACGTGTCCTGCGGCAGCCCGCCTGCCTGGACGACCAACACTGCGAGATCGAGGAAGAACGGAAACTCGATCGTGATCTCCTCACTCGCGGCCCGCGCCATCGCCGAGACCTTCGCCGCACCGTAGAGATGCGCCAGCACCGGCGCCACGACGAGGAGGGCCACGCCTTGGAGGAGGCCCGTCTGGAGATCCCGGTCTGCGCCTCGGAGGACGACGGGGACGAGCGCCAAGGCGATGCCAACGCCGAGACCCACGACCGTGAGACCGGCGGCGAGCGCCCGCCCGGAGATGCCGCCCAGCGGGCGGCCCGCGAACACCAGCATCCGGTCGAGCCCAGCCGCGTAACGCGGCGCAAAATCACCCAGCACGGCGTATCGCACGCCGAGCGCGCGCAGCGCACGCGCCGCGCGGCCGAGACGCACGCCAACCGTCGGGTCGGGCGCAGCAAGGACATCGCGGGTCGCCAACAGCGCGCCAAACCCCGACTGCAGCACGAGCATCGCGCAGAAATAGACGCCGAGCGCCATCGCAGCGGTGGCCGCCCATCCGAGGGGCTCAAGGGGTCCGAAATCCACCATCAGACTTTGATCCGGGTCATGCGGCTGAACAGGATCAGCGACAGAACCGTCAGCGCGAGCGAGAAGAACATCACGAGTTGCCCCCGCGGGTCGGACAGCACCTGATCCCCCATCGGCATCATCGTGAGGGAGACCACAGGCATCACAAGCGCGGCGCCGAGCATCAGCGTCATCGCGCGCCGGGAGCTCGAACTCGCTGTCCGGATCTTCCGGCGGAGCCGCTCAATCTCAATGAGCGTCGCGCTCAAGTCCTTGAGCGCCTGGATCAGGTTACCACCCCGGCTGGTGCCGACGCGGATGACGGAGGCCATCAGCGCAAAGCTCTTCGAATCGAGCTGCCGCACAGTCCGCTCAAGCGCCTGCTCGAGCCCCAGCGTTGCGAGCCGCGCACGGAGGAGGGCAAGTTCCTCGCGCGCAGGCGAGGGCGTGGTGGCGCTGACGGCCTCGAGCGCCTGGTCGAGCGACCCGGTCGAGGCCATTTCGTTGGCAATCTGTTGGAGCGCGGTCGGCAGCGTCAGCTCAAGCTGGCGCGCCCGCTCGCCCTCGATCCGGTTGGCAACCGCCTGCCCGCTCAGAACCAGCATCACGAGCGCAATCGCCGCCGCGGGCAGGGCGTCGAATTGCACGCCGAGCGCCACCGTGGCCAGAAGGATCAGCGCGACAGCGGCCGCCAGCCGGTCCGGCGAGGCCGTTCGCGCCTGATCAAGCTTCAGAAGATCCGCAAGCTCCGCGCGCCGCGCATCACTGCCGAAAAGCCCACCGAGGAGGAGATAGGCCGCGCGGAACGCCAGGAAGACACCGATGGCGAGACAAGCGGCCGCACCAAGATCGAGGATCTCCCGCTCAAACATGGCGCGCCTCCGCGCCGAACAGGCGGTCGATGTCGATCAGGTTTCGCGAGACGAGCGCTTCGAAGAAGCTCGGGATGTAGCCCGAGACTACAAAGCGGGGCGGCTCGGCCTCCTCCACGAACTCAAAAATCGGGAATGTCGGGATTTCGCCCGTGTCGGGGTCGAACGCGCCGAGTTCGGCGATCTCGGTCACAGTGCGCTGGAACTGGACGGCCCCGGCGGCGGGATCAACGCTGATCGGCTTGGTGCGCCGGACCTGCACGATCACATCGATCGCCGCCGCGATCTGCTGGCGGATAGCGTAGACCGGCAGCGAGGTGCGGCCCTGCGCCACCATCGTCTCGAGGCGAAGGAGGAGGTCGGCGGGGCTGTTGGCATGCGCCGTCGTCATCGAGCCGTCATGGCCCGTGTTCATCGCCTGCAGCATGTCGAGCGTCTCGGGGCCCCGGCACTCCCCCACGATGATCCGGTCGGGGCGCATCCGAAGGGCGTTGCGCATCAGCGCCTGGATCGAGATC
>JBCCWM010000238.1:0-7028 GCA_039193505.1 Pseudomonadota bacterium
GCGCTGGACGTCTCCCGGCCCGGACAGCCGACCGACACCCCTTGATCGAGGCGTTTAACGGCCGCCTTGGCCAGGAGTGCCTGCCGGCGCACCGGGTCCCGACACGTGCCGATCCCCGCGAAAAGACGGAGGCTTGGCGCAAGTTCTACACCGAGGACCGACCCCGCGGCGCGATCGGATCCAAGGTCCCGCTCGCGCCACCCGACCGCGGCGCCGCCGCCGGCCAACCGCCATGACCAAGCCCCGAGTTTCCGGAACCGGCGGTCCAGGGTTCGGGTTCGCTGCACACGGTGGAAAACTCCAGGTCGCAACAGCCCGGATATGGGGGGAAGGTCACTTCTGCGAGGCTCGACTGAGCGTCGTAATTCGAGGAGTGGCGGAGGCGACGGTTGGGTCAGAAGCGCCGCACCAAGCGGGCACCTGAAGCTCTTGGCGACGGCCTTCCAGCTAGGCTTGCCCACTGCAAACAGCGACCCGTTGGGCGCAGATCGCAGAAGCGAGACTCGAGGAGCGGGCGCACGACACAGTCTTCGTTAGGCTTGGTGTCATGCACCCCTAGCCTGAACAACTTTCCTGTGGACCCCGCGGCGCAAGCGGTCTCACAAACATGCTGTCAAGCCGACGCCGAGTGGGTGCTCTGCGCCATTTCTGGACGACGCCGATTGTCACGCGTCAGTCTATCAGACGCGCTGCACCCTCACATGACGCTGTTCCCACAGGGTGCACCCGTGATACACATTCCAAAAAGGGGAGGAGCGCGCGTGAAGATTCAGTCGGTCCGTGGGGGGATCGGCGCCGAAAGAAGGGCCGAAACATGAGCCGACGCACAGCAGTGCGCCTCGTATGCCAGGACGGGGTTCCCGTCCCGGATCCCGTGTTGACACTCTCGCTTGAGGGCCTTGTACAAGACGGCATGGCAGTGCTTGCCCCGCTGGCACTCGCCGTTGACATCTCTGAGACTGTGGCAGTCACCGGCGGATCGGACTGCGCTCAGCGTGCCCTCCTCAGACTTGCCGAGGGGCGGGAGCGGGTCACCGGATGCACAGTCCGCGGCCCTCAGACCATTGCCGCAGTTTACCGGGAGCCCGCCCTGATGGCCTGGTTGAGCGTGGCTGAAAATCTCAGCGTCGCAGCCGGCCTCAGCGGAGCGGAGGCTGAGGCCACACTCGACGATATGGGCCTCGGCGCCGTGGCGGGGCATTGGCCCGGCGAGCTCCCCCGGGAGACGCTGCACCTCGTGGCACTCGCCCGGGCCTTCGCTGTGTCGCCGGATCTCGTCCTGATCGACGACCCTTTCCGCGGCGATCCGTCGATGGCCGAAGGCTGGATCGCGACACTCGACCGGTTTCGCTCGTTGAGTGCTGCGGCCGTTTTGATTGTCACCCCGAAACCAGATCTTGCGGAGCGTATTGCGCATCGGATCCTCGTCCTCGATGGCTATCCGGCAGAAATTGTCGCGGATCGAAGAACGATCGTTGCAGAGCGTCCGTCGCCGTCGCCCAGGTCGCGCTAGCGGCCCTGCAAAGGGTCAGCGAAGCGCGGCCGAGCAGCGCCGGCGCGAGACTGCGGCACGTCTAGACTGAGGTGCTGACCGGCGAGGCACGCCTTCAAGAAGTCCTGGTGCCCTCGCTGCGAGCGGCGGTCCCGAGACATCTTCCGTCCCGTCTGCGAAGACGCTAGTCAGGCGGCGATGGATCTCTCCGCGCTTCTTTCCTCCGTTTTTGGCTTCGAGAGCTTCCGCCCCGGCCAACGCGAGATCGTGGACGCGGTGAGTGCGGGGCAAAACGTGCTCGCGATTATGCCGACGGGTGGCGGCAAGTCCCTTTGCTACCAGCTTCCCGCGCTCGCACGCGAGGGTGTGACCGTCGTCGTCTCGCCCCTGATCGCGCTGATGCGAGATCAGGTCGGCGCGCTTCGCGCCACGGGTGTCTCGGCGGGCGCGCTCACCTCCGCCAACACTGAGGACGAGACGGAGGAGGTCTTTGCAGCCCTCGATGCCCGACAGTTGAAGCTCCTCTACCTCGCGCCAGAGAGGTTGGCGCGGGCGGGGACGGAGACGCTCCTCTCGCGGATCGGCGTCAGCCTCATCGCCGTCGACGAGGCCCATTGCGTCAGCCAATGGGGCCATGATTTTCGCCCCGACTACCTCGCCATCGGGCCGTTGAGAGAGCGGCTCGGCTGCCAGATCGCAGCTTTCACCGCAACAGCCGACCCCGAAACGCAGGCCGAGATCATCAGGCGGCTCTTTCCCGCAGAGCCGGAGGTGTTCCTCCGCGGGTTTGACCGTCCCAATCTCTTCCTTGCCTTCGCCGCCAAGGACAGCCCCCGCGCGCAGGTGGAGCGCTTCGTCGACCTGCGCCGCGGCCTGTCGGGGATCGTCTATTGCGCCAGCCGGAAGCGGACCGAGACGCTCGCCGCAGCGCTCTCGGCGGCCGGTCACAGTGCTGTCGCCTACCATGCCGGCATGGATCCCGACGACCGGCGCCTCGCCGAAACCCGCTTTCAACGTGAGGACGGCTTGATTGTCGTCGCCACGGTCGCCTTCGGAATGGGGATCGACAAACCCGACATCCGCTACGTCCTCCACGCCGATCTGCCCAAGTCGATTGAGGCCTACTACCAGGAGATCGGACGCGCTGGCCGCGACGGTGCCCCGGCCGAGACGCTGACCCTCTTTGGGGCGGACGACATTCGCCTCCGCCGTGTCCAGATCGATGAAGGTCAAGCCGAGGCGGAGCGCAAAGCCGCGGATCACGCCCGCCTCAACGCGCTGCTCGGCCTGGCCGAAAGCCCGGTCTGCCGCCGGATCCCCCTCCTCGGCTATTTCGGTGAGGCGGCGGAGCCCTGCGGCCATTGCGACATTTGCCGCGACCCACCGCAGACCTTCGACGGCACGGAAGCCGCGCAAAAGGCGTTCTCCGCGGCGCTCCGAACGCGTGAAACCTTCGGCTCCGGGCACTTGATCGACATTCTCCTCGGTCAGAGAACGGACAAGATCCGCGCGCGGAACCACGATCAACTGCCAACTTTCGGCTGCGGAACGGAGTTCTCGAAGGGGGAGTGGCAGGCGATCTTCCGGCAGCTCCTCGGGCTCGACCTCCTCCGGCCCGATCCCTCACGGATGGGCGCGCTCCGCCTGACCGAGGCCGCGCGACCCGTCCTGAAAGGCGCGGGCCTGACACTCCGCAAAGACAGCCTCGCACGCGCCAAGGCCGCGCGCCCGGCCCCTGCGGCACTGGTCGCCGAGGAGGACGAGACCCTCTTCGCCGCGCTCAAGTCGAAGCGCCGCGCGCTCGCAGAAGCCGCGAAAGTCCCCGCCTATGTCATTTTTCCGGACCGAACGCTCCTCGACATGATCGCAAAGCAGCCGCAGACGATCGACGACATGCGCGGCGTCTCAGGCGTCGGCGACAAAAAGCTTGAGCAATTCGGCGCAATTTTTCTCGAAGTTTTGACTGGGTCGGCGCCCGACGCGGTGCATCCCCAGCGCCGTGCCCTCGCTGGTCAGCCGGCCGCAGATCTCTACGACCGCCTCGCCGCCGCGCAGACGGCGCTCGCCCGCGGTGAGAGCGGGCTCGAGCCCTATCTCGAGTGCACCAAGGGTGTCCTGCGCCGCATCGCAGTCGCGCGTCCCGCGGATGCGGACGCGCTCAGCGCAGTCCCCGGTCTCTCCGCCGCGCAACACGCCCGCTTTGCCGATGCGTTCCTCGCCGTGCTCCGCGAAGGTTGAGCAGGGCTTGCATCCCGGCTCTGGGGCGACAGATAAGGGAACGCACGCGAGATGGAGGCAGCCGCTGTGGCCGAAGAAGACGCAAAGACACCGACCCCGCCGAACCGCATCGGCGACGCCCTGCTCGCGGCGCGCCAGATCGTCATCTGCGAGGAGATCAACCAGAAGATGGCGCGCCGCGTGACGGCGGAACTGTTGGCGCTGAGCCAGGAGAGCGAGGCGCCGATCACCCTCTTCATCAACTCCCAAGGCGGACATGTCGAAGCTGGCGACACGATCCACGACATCATCAAGTTCATCAGCCCGAAAGTGCGCATCATCGGCACGGGGTGGGTCGCCAGCGCCGGCACGCACATCTTCCTCGCTGCAGACAAGGAAGATCGGATGTGTCTCCCCAACACCCGTTTCCTGATCCACCAGCCCTCGGGCGGGGTCGGCGGACCGGTGACCGACATCGCAATCCAAGCCCAGCAGATCGAGCGCATGCGCGAGCGTCTGGCCCGCGTGATCGCCGATGCCACGGGCACGACAATCGAAAAAGTCCGCGAGGACATCGAGCGCGACCACTGGATGACGACGGAGGAGGCGATCGATTACGGCATCCTGTCTCGCGTGGTCCGCTCCGAGGCTGAGCTGGCCTGATAGCCGACGACGACATGTGACAGCCGCGCGTGGTCCCCGGCCGCCCCAGGACCCGCCCAGGCAAAAGGGGCTGGCAATCCGACGCAGCTCATCGGACGGTGGCACCGGGGCAAGAAGGGGATACACTATGACCACCGACACGGCGATCGCAGATGAAACGGCGCGGGCTTCGGCCAAAGCGCTCCAAGAGCGGGTGCTGACCGCCGATGCCGACACGCTCGCCCTCCTTCTGACCGAAGCGCGCTCCCACTACGGTTGGCGGGACAAGGCCGTGTCGGAGGAGACGCTCCGGGCGCTCTACGACATCGCCAAGATGGGCCCAACGTCGATGAACCAGCAGCCGATGCGCGTTCGCTTCGTGTGCACGGAGGCGGCAAAGGACCGGCTGGAGCCTTGTCTCGCCCCCGGCAACCAGCCCAAGATGCGGGCTGCCCCGGTGACGGCGATCGTCGCCTTCGATGTCGCGTTCTGGACCGAGCTTCCGTCGGTGTTCCCGCCGAACCCCGACGCTCAGGAGATGTTCAAGTCCAACCCGACCAAGGCGGAGATCAGCGCCTTCCGAAACGGGACACTGCAAGGCGCCTACCTGATGCTCGCCGCCCGCGCCGTCGGCCTCGATGTCGGCGCGATGTCGGGCTTTGACAATGCCAAAGTCGATACAGAGTTTCTTAGCGGCACCACCCTGCGCTCAAACTTCTTGATCAACATGGGTTATGCGGACACGGGCAAGCTCTTCCGCCGCCTGCCGCGCCTCTCCTTCGACGAGACTTGCCAAGTGATCTGAAAGGAAGTCACCGCGATCCCCCTAGGCATGCCCGGCACGGCAGTGCATCTGCGCCTCTCCGGCCGAACCTTGTGCCGGCAACAACGCGTCTACCCCCGATGTCGACCGAGGACAGCACCTTCTGCTTCAGCAGGACGCGCCACAAGCCTCCCACCCCGCCTGCCAGACAATCGGTCCATTCAGCGGGGCGAGCGCAGTGCCTCGTTCAATCCCCCTGTTTCAGCTCGACTGAACGTGTGAGACCGTCCACTCCGTGTCGGCCTCCCTGCCATGCCGATGCGGACCCTTAGTGTCACAGGCCAGCGCGGTTTCGACAATCTATCTGGACCGGCAACGATGCGCTGCCTCTCTTCGCCGAGACGGAGGACTACGATCCGCTGCGCCCGGTGCGCGTTTGACACCGGGAGCCCATTTGACCCGCCCATCGTGTTTGCCCGTGGGTCCCGGCCGTGAAGCCATCAGTGCCGCGCCGGACGCAGATGCCCGGGTCTCGAAGCTCTCGCACCGGTCTTTGAACCTCCGCGCGCGGATGGGTCCGTCCGCTCGACGGCACGCGGCTCTCACGAAAACCCCGAAACCCACAGTGAACCCCTCGCGCCGCTTTGGAGGGAAACAAATGCGGACATGGGAGGGAAACGTCCTTTTGAAGCCCGCGATGGACCGCGACAGATGCGTTGGGCAGCTCCGCGCGCTGCGGCTTAAGCCCGGCCGCGCTCCATTGCGAGAAGAACGGGAAAAATCACGGTTAAGAACATCAGCCGAGACACGTGATGCGCCGCGACGAAGGCAGGCTCGAGCCCTGTCTCGACGGCGAGCGCCGCCATGACTTCGACGCCGCCCGGAGCGAAGGCCAACAGCAACGCACCGGGGGAGACGTCGACGATCAGGCTCGCAAGACCAGCCCCAACCGCTGCCAGGGCGCAGGCAGCGAGCGTCGCCGCCACACCTGCACCGAGCCCTGAGAACACCTCCGCCCGGCTGAGCCCGTTGAACCGCGCCCCGATGAGGGCCCCCATGACAACAAAGGCCGAGACCGTCATCCAGCCGGGCATGGTGCCGGGCGTGAGGTCCGTGCCGTGCCCGATCGCGGACACGAGGATGCCGCCGATGAGAAGCGGTGCGGGCACGCGAAGCCGGCCGAGACCCAGGCCGGCCCCAAGCGCGAGGACGAAGAGCACGGCGAGCGCAAGCGGCGCGGCCGGTCCGGCGGTTCCGAGACCCGGCGTGCCCTCGGCGCCCGTGACCGCAATGATGAGGGGCACAAGCAGCGTCAACAGCAGCACCCGCACGGACTGGACCATCGCCACCTTGGGGATGTCCGCCCGCAGCTCGCTCGAGATGGCGAGAACAAAGCTCAGATGCCCCGGCGTCGACGCGAGGAGCGCGGTCACCCGGTCAAAGCCGAACCCGCTCTGGAGAATCGCGCGGACCACCACAAGCGTCAGAACCAGCGTCACCGAGAGCGCAAGGAGGCTGAGCGGCCAGGCCCGCGCCGTCGCGACCACCTCTGGCGTCACCGTGCTGCCAATGCTGAGACCGAGGACCAGAAAACAAGCATCGCGGAGCCGCGGCGGGATCACGACGCGGAGCCCGGCGACAGAGGCCAGGGACACCGCCGCCGCAGGTCCGGTCAGCGGCGCAGCCGGAAAGCCGATAAGCCCAAAGAAGGCGGCGCCGAGCCCGCCGATGCCAAGGGTCAGTGCGGTGCGCGAGAGCTCAGCCCTCGTCATAGGTCCAGCGATAGGCGGGGGGCGTCGGACCCTTGTTGCGCCCGCCCTGCTCAGTCTGCTCCCAGGCATGGGCGAGGATCCCGACGCTCCGCGAGAGGCCGAAGAACCCGCGGGCAAGGGGGGGCGGGCAGCCGAGCTCCGC
>JBCCWM010000239.1:0-7024 GCA_039193505.1 Pseudomonadota bacterium
ACGGTCTCTGACCAGGAGATGCAGCAGGCCATGATCGCGCAAGCCCGCCAATACCGCGGCCAGGAGCGTGAATTCCTTGAGTTTCTCCAGAAGAACCCCGGCGCCCAACAACAGATCCGAGCGCCGATCTTCGAGGACAAGGTGGTCGACTACATCGTCGAGCTCGCAACTGTCACCGAGACCACGGTCACCAAGGAAGCCCTCGAAGAAGCGGTCAAAGCACTGGACGAGGACGACGTGCCCATCGCTGAGCCTGAGGCCGCAGCCAAGGGCTAGCGCGTTCCCGTCCTGCGGGCGTCTCGGGTGTGCGCTGCATTGAGTGCGCTCGAACCTCGGCCAGGTCCTTTGGACCCGTCCTGTCACGAAGTCTCAACCGTGAGTGCGGACCCTTGATTGCCTTCGTGCCAGGTGGGCCGGGAGGGCCCCGGCGCCCTACATTTTCTCAGTCACTCGGCGGCAGCGCCTCGAACCAGTCGAGTGCCATGTCCGACCACTCGATGGGCACCGTGTGCCCGCCCGCGTGCAAGGCAAACTCAAGCGCCATTCCGGACCCGCACTCCTCCCATGAGCGGCGCCAGAAGGTGCCGTCGGTGTCGAACACGTCCGCACGCAGTCCTGCGCACCCGTTGAGATCGCGCAGGATCTGAAAGCCGTAATGCACATCTCCCTGGTAGATCTGACCGCCACCGAGCGGGCGGCCTTCGAGCGGCACGACACGGTCGCGCCATCCATGCGTGTGGAGAAGGTGGATCGGGCCCGCACAGCTGCCGATCTCCGGATGCGGGCGCCAGAAGGCACCGCCCACCGGGGCATAAGCGCGCGCAAGTCCCGGATCCTCGCAGGCCAGATACCAGGTGAGCGATCCCCCGATCGAAAACCCTGAAAGCAGGATCCGGCCGGCGTCGATGCCATGCTCTCGCGCCGCATCCGCGATCACTTCGGCCGTGAAGGTACGCTCGTCGCGTTGCTTCTCGCGCTCGGGGTGAAAGGACCATCCAGGCCCGAACCGACTGTTCGGGCGCGGCAACCCGTCCGGGGCAACCACAGCATATCCACGCGCCCGGAAGCGATCGACCATGCCCGTGTTCGAGAGCGTCCGCGCCCCGGTGCCGCGGGCTCCGTGAAAGAAAAAGAGCGCCGGGTATCCCGTCTCCGGCTTCGGCGTGTCGGGCAGGGCGATGCGGTAGCTGCCAAGCGGCGTTTCGCAGGCGGGTCCCTCGCGCCCGCAAACCTCCGCCATCAAGGGCATCGGCAAAAGAAACGCGATTAGGGCAAGGCAGCGGCGCATCTGAAGAATCCCCGAATTGTCACCGACGCAAGTAACGTCGGAAGCCCGGGTGTCATCAGAATTGCATGGCCCTCACGGTGCCGTGACTTCCGCCCCTCCCCTTGCAGACCGGGGGAAGCAGACATATTCCTCATAGTCCGGGCGCCACGAGCGCATCACGAAAGGGACCGTCCCCGATGCACGACCTCCTCAAACCCCTCACTGGCTTCAATCACGTGCCGTCCGTCGAAGAGGTGAACGCGCGCGGATCGCTGCGCTACGACATCTTTTCGAGGCTCCTGAAGGAACGGATCATCTTCGTAACCGGGCCCATCGACGATTACACGGCGACGATTGTGACGGCGCAGCTTCTCTTCTCGGAGGCGGAGAACCCGAAGAAAGAGATCTCGATGTACATCAACAGCCCCGGCGGTCTCGTGACCTCGGGCCTCGCGATTTACGATACGATGCAATACGTTCGGCCAAAGATCACGACGGTGTGCATCGGGCAGGCCGCGTCGATGGGCGCACTTCTCCTTGCCGCGGGGGAGCCTGAGATGCGCTTCACCCTTCCCAATAGCCGGATCATGGTTCATCAGCCCTCTGGGGGCTATCAGGGCCAAGCCACGGACATCATGATCCATGCTCGCGAGACCCAGGCCCTGAAAGACCGGTTGAACCAGATCTATGTCAAGCACACGGGTCAGGACTACGACACGGTTGTGTCCGCGCTCGAACGAGACAACTTCATGACCGCGGATGCCGCCAAGGAGTGGGGCATCGTCGACCGCATCGTCACGACCCACGACCGCGGGGACGAGGCAGCAGACGCCTAACCAAATTGTAACGCCGAACTCTCAGTATCCCTTCTGAAGGATTACAGGGAGGGGGGCAGATGTCGTCCGGCGCAAGACAACGCGAGCTTAACGCTCGCCTCGGCGAGCTATGCGGGACCGTCGGCCTCGACACATCGATGATGTCCCGCCTCAAAGACCTTGCGCCCGTGATCGACGCGGCCCTGCCAGCTGGGCTCGACGCCGCTTCTGACGCGCTCTCCCGAGGACCAAACCTGCCCGATCACCCAGACTCTGCGGAGGCACCCACGGCCGCGCGCGATCGTCAGTTCGAGCACTGGTCGCGCGTTGTCCATGATGGCCGGACGGACGCGTTTCTCGCCTCCGTCGATGAGATCGGCGATCAGTGGGAAGTGGGCGTTGATCCGGTGGACAAAGCAGTCGGATACGCGCTGATCCTTGAGCATCTGATCAACGCCGTCATTGCAGACCGCGTCCCTGAGGCGCAGGCTGGCGGCATCTTCAAAAAGTCCGGTCCGACGCTCGACAAGGACAGATTGTCGACCGATGTGGCAGCGATCCTCCGTGCGGCTTTTGTGGATATGGGCCTTGGGATTGCCGTGCATCTTCGCGAGATCGATCAGCGCGAGAAGGCGCTTGAGGCTGAGCGTGATGCGGCACGGCGGGCTCAGGACGAGGCGCGTGCCGAAATTGAACGTGTGATGCGCCTGGTGGCCGATGGCGATCTCAGCCATCGCGTGCGCGACGATCTGCCGGACGGATTCCAGGCGCTCGGCAGCGACATCAACGACGCACTCGCATCACTTTCGCAAACCATAACGAGCGTAAACGACCGTGCGGCCACGATCGAAAATGCGATCAAGAACATTGCGGCGCGGACCGGCGATCTCTCCGAGCGGACGGGTCAGCAGGCCGCCAGCGTCGAGCAGAGTTCCGCTGTGCTGACCGAGCTGAGCGAAACCGTTGCCAACACTGCGCGTGAAGCGGACAGTGCGATGCGCACCGTCAGCAGCTCAGCCGAAGATGCCAAATCATCGGGCACTGTGGTTGAGCGCACCAGCGAGGCAATGGCGCGCATCGAAGCGAGCTCGGACGAGATTGTGAAGATCGTGACGCTGATCGACGAGATCGCGTTTCAAACCACTTTGCTCGCGCTCAATGCCAGCGTAGAGGCGGCGCGCGCGGGGGAGTCGGGCCGCGGATTTGCCGTTGTGGCGCAGGAGGTGCGCAACCTTGCGCGCAGGTGTGCGGACGCTGCGGAAACGATCAAGACCCTTGTCGCGGCGAGCGCGACCGAAGTGCAAGACGGGGTGGAGCTGGTCTCAAGCACACGCGCAGCCCTCACATCAATCATCGAAACGTTCAGCAAAATCAATCAGATCGTCTCAAGCATTGCCGGCACCGCACGGGAGCAATCGACTGGCATTCGGGAGGTCTCGTCCGCGGTCAACGACATGGACGGACTGACCCAGAAGAATGCGGTGATGGTCGATGAGACCAGCGCCGAACTCACCCGCCTCAGCGGGGAGGTGACGGCCCTCACGGCAACGCTCGCGGTCTTTACGACAAGTTCCGAGCATGCCGTCAGCACGGTTCCGGCATCGCTCAAAGTCGCGAGTTGACGGTCTCCGGTGCGGTGGACGGCGCCCCACGATGCGGGCCGTTTGCAATGACTTCATAACTCTGCGACAAAACAGGGTGACCCGTGCGGATCAGGCGATGTTGCTCTTGTCATTGCCGCACGAATGCGACCAGAATTACGTACCCTGGGGGCGAGACGCAGCGACGCCGCCCGCGTTCAAAAGCGGGTGCGAGGAGGCGAGATATGAGCAAGTCAGGAAACGGCGAATCTAAGAACACGCTCTACTGCTCGTTCTGTGGCAAAAGCCAACACGAAGTGCGCAAGTTGATCGCTGGCCCGACAGTGTTCATCTGCGATGAGTGCGTTGAGCTTTGCATGGACATTATACGGGAAGAGACGAAGTCTTCGTTGGTGAAATCGTCCGAGGGCGTGCCCACGCCGCAGGAGATCTGTAAGGTTCTGGACGATTTCGTGATTGGCCAAGAGGTGGCCAAGCGCGTGCTCTCTGTTGCGGTGCACAACCACTATAAGCGCCTCAATCACGGACAGAAGAACACTGAGGTCGAACTCGCCAAGTCGAACATCATGCTGATCGGCCCGACGGGGTGCGGCAAAACGCTGCTCGCCCAGACCTTGGCGCGAATCTTGGACGTTCCGTTCACGATGGCAGATGCCACGACGCTGACAGAGGCCGGCTATGTCGGCGAAGATGTTGAGAACATTATCCTGAAACTTCTTCAGTCGGCGGAGTACAATGTGGAGCGGGCCCAGCGTGGGATCGTCTACATCGACGAGGTCGACAAGATCTCGCGCAAGTCCGACAACCCTTCGATAACCCGCGATGTGAGTGGCGAAGGCGTGCAGCAGGCCCTCCTCAAGATCATGGAGGGAACTGTCGCCGCAGTGCCCCCGCAGGGTGGGAGGAAACACCCCCAGCAGGAGTTTCTGCAGGTCGACACGACCAACATTCTCTTCATTTGCGGCGGTGCTTTTGCGGGTCTCGATAAGATCATTGCCCAGCGCAACAAAGGCTCTGCCATGGGCTTCGGCGCCGACGTCAAGGATGTCGATGATCGACGCATCGGCGAAGTGTTCGAGGATCTCGAGCCCGAAGATCTTCTCAAATTCGGCCTCATCCCTGAGTTTGTCGGCAGGCTGCCCGTAATCGCGACCCTGACGGATCTCGATGAGGAGGCTCTGGTCACGATCCTGACCAAACCGAAGAATGCGCTGATCAAACAGTACCAGCGTCTCTTCGAGATGGAGAGCGTCAAGCTCTCCTTCACCGAAGAGGCGTTGAAAGCTGTCGCCGCCCGGGCGATCGAACGGAAAACGGGCGCGCGTGGCCTCCGCTCAATCCTGGAGGAGGTGCTTCTCGACACCATGTTCGAGATCCCGGCAATGGAAGGGGTCGAGGAGGTCGTGGTCAACGAGGATGCAATCAGCCGCCAAGGCAAGCCGTTGGTGATTTACGCGGACAAGTCAAAGCACCCGGCAAGCGCAGGATGATCTGAACCGCCGTGAAGCTTTGGACGAAAGTGGTCGGCATCGCGACCGGGCTCTCCGTTCTTATAACACTGCTCAGCGGTCCGCAGGTCGTCTCTTGGTACCACAGCGATGGCGCGGCGGAACCGGACGTGGAGCCGCCGCCACAGCAGCCGATCGCATCCGCACCGGTCGAAACTCGCCTCCGCGTCCAACACGTGGAGGTCAGCTACACAGACGAGACGCCGTATTTCTTGTTCATCCGAGGGGCGGAGGACCGATGGCTTGGCGTGTATCGCCTCCAGCTGGTGAAGCCCGAACCGGCGCCGCTTCGCCAGTGCCGTGCCCTCCGAGATCACGTTGGACCCCGCCGACGCGGCTCCGGGGTCCTGTCTCGGAGCGATCCGATTGGTGACCGGTTTGACGCCGTCTTCGATGTTGGGGAAGAGACCGGCGCTCTGGAGCTGGCATTCTACACGGTCGAGTGGGGGCCGCGCCCGGACTTCGATTGGATCCGACTTCAAATCGAGTGCGAAGGGCTGATCACTGACCCGTTCTACGTCGACACGGAGCGCGCGATCGTCGTCTATGACTGAGCATCCTCTTCAGGTTGGCGATCAGGCATGGTATCGGGGCCCGACGATAGGAGACAGCCGATGGGCGTTCTGACGGAGCTTTTCACGTGGTGGAACGGGCAAACGCTCGGCACCCGCCTCTTCACAGCGCGCAACGGCGAGCGTGTGGGTGAGGATGAGCAGGGCAATGTCTTCTATCAGACACAAGACGGTGCGCGGCGCTGGGTCATATACAACGGTGAGACAGAGGCAAGCCGTGTGAGCCCTGAGTGGCACGGGTGGTTGCATCACACCTACCAGGAGCCGCCGACGGAGGCCCCGTTGCCACGAAAGGCCTGGGAGAAGGCGCACATGTCGAACATGACCGGAACTTCTTCGGCGTACCACCCGCCCGGCAGCATTTTGAGCGCGCGGCCCGCCTTGCGCACCGACTACGAACCCTGGTCGCCGGAGTGATAGGATGGCGAACTCGACCACTGAGACTTTGATCGGCGGCCTCGTGCTCGCCACCGCAGCAGGCTTCCTGATCTACTCGGGGCAGACCATCGGGCTCAGCGCCGGTGGCGATGCGCGCTACGAGATCAAGGCGGCCTTCACCTCTGCACAAGGGGTCAATGTCGGGTCCGTCGTGCGGATGGCTGGGGTGGAGATCGGCGTGGTCTCGGACATGGCTTTGGACTTGTCGACCTATCAGGCGGTCACGACCCTTGCGATTGATGAGAGCGTGGCGATCCCTGACGACTCAGATGTGAAGATTGCCTCGGAGGGCCTGCTCGGTGGCACTTTCATCGAGATCACGCCGGGCGCCTCGCCGGATGCCTTTGCGGCGGGCGACGAGTTCATGTTCACTCAGGGGGCCATCGACTTGCTGACGCTGATGATGAGGTTCGCGTCGGGGGGCGACGAGGGATAGGATGCTCTGGCGCGGCCTTGCGCTCCTCCTCGTTCTGGCTGCGCCGCTTGTCGCGCAGGTGTACGACCCGGGCGGCAGCTTCAGTGAAACCCCGCTCGATCCCACAGACGGCGCGCGGGTCGTGCCCGGCACACCGCCGGCCAACTTCTCGGAGCCTCGGCTTCTTGAGGCGCCCCGGGCCCGGCTCCGCGGTCTCGACACGCTCGACAACACGGTCAACGATTTTGAGATCGATGTCGGGCAGACACTGATCTTCAAGCGCCTCGAAGTGACGCTCGAGGCCTGCCGGTACCGCGAGGGCGGCAGTGGAACGGACGCGTTTGCGTTCCTCCGTATTCGCGATCGCCGCGAAGCGGAGCCGCGCTTCGAGGGGTGGATGATGTCCTC
>JBCCWM010000240.1:0-7023 GCA_039193505.1 Pseudomonadota bacterium
CATGCGACGCGGGCGCTGATCGACACGTCGCCCGATCTCCGCGCTCAACTCCTTGCGGCGGATGTCGGGCATCTCGATGCGGTCGTCTACACGCATGAGCATGCCGATCACGTCCACGGGCTCGACGATCTCCGGATGATCGTCTTCAACCGCCGCAGCCGCCTGCCGGTCTGGGCCTCGCCCGAGACGTCCGAGGCTCTGACGGCGCGGTTCGCCTATGCGTTTGTGCAACCGGAGGGCTCGACCTACCCGCCGATCCTTGAGCTTTACACCATTGACGGGCCGTTCGAGGTTGCGGGCGCCGCGGGTGCGATACCGCTCTCCCCGTTCGAGGTAGAACATGGCGCGATCCGCTCGCTCGGCTTTCGGATCCACGACATCGCCTATCTTCCGGACGTCTCGGAAATGACACCGGCCGCATGGGCCTCCGTGACCGGGTTGCGCCTTTGGATCCTGGACGCCCTGCGCTACACGCCGCATCCGACCCACGTCCATCTGGAGCGCTCGCTCGACTGGATCGACCGCGCGGCGCCTAAGCAAGCAGTGCTGACCAACATGCACATCGACCTCGACTACGCCACGCTTGAGGCCGAGACGCCCGCCCATGTCACCCCGGCCCATGACGGGCTGACGCTCTCCTTCGAGGTCTGAGTGTCGGAGCTCCTCAGCGTCGTTGCCCCGGTCTTTCTGGTCATCGCTGTGGGCTACGTCGCCGTTCGCACGCACGCCTTCGCCGACGGCCATGTCGATGCGCTGATGGCCTTTACCCAGCACATTGCGATCCCGTGCCTCCTGTTTCGGGCGGTGATGGACCTCGATCTTGCAACGGTCTTCCGACCGGCGCTCCTGATCTCCTTTTACGCTGGCGCGACACTCAGCTTCTTTCTCGGGATCTGGGGCGCGCGTGCCCTTTTTGGCCGGCGCCCGGGCGAGGCTGTGGCGATCGGGTTCGGCGCGCTCTTCTCAAATTCGGTGATGCTGGGCCTGCCGATCACGGAACGCGCCTTCGGGGCGGAGGTCTTGCAGATCACCTTCGCTGTGATCGCGATCCACGCCCCCTTTTGCTACCTCCTCGGCATCACGGTGATGGAGGTCAGTCGCGCCGACGGACGCTCCGCGCGGGCGACCGCGGGCGCCGTGGTGAACGCGATGGTCAAAAACGCACTGGCGATCGGTCTCGCGCTCGGGTTTGCGGTCAATCTCTCAGGCGTCGTTCTTCCCTATGTCGTGGTCTCGGCCCTCGACATGGTGGTGCGCACCGCGCTCCCGGTGGCGCTCTTCGCGCTCGGCGGGGTGCTGACACGCTATCGGATCCGCGCGAGCCTCGGCCCCGTTGCGATGGTCGCGACCCTCTCCCTCGTCCTCCACCCGGCGATCACCTACACGCTCTCGTCTCTGGTCTTCTCGTTGCCGCCGGGCTTTGTGCAGGCGGCGACAACGACGGCCGCCATGGCCCCCGGCGTGAACACGTATGTGTTCGCCAGCCTTTATCACCGCGCGGAAGATGTGGCGGCTGCGACCGTCCTTCTTGCAACGGGGGTGTCTCTCCTCTCGGTCACAATCTGGCTCTCGATCCTGTCGCGCCTCTGACGGCGCCTTGCCCTTGCCGCGCGCGAGAGCCGGCGGTACGAGAGCGCCATGTTGAAAGTCCGTGTCATCCCCTGTCTCGACGTGAAGGACGGCCGCGTCGTCAAAGGCGTGAAGTTCAAGGAGCTCCGCGATGCGGGCGACCCGGTCGAGGCGGCGCGCGCCTATGACGCTGCGGGCGCGGATGAGCTTTGTTTTCTCGACATTGCGGCGAGTGCGGAGAACCGGGGAACCCTCCTCGATCTCGCGCGGCGGACGGCGGAGCAGTGCTTTATGCCCCTGACCATCGGCGGCGGTGTGCGCACGCCCGAGGATGTGCGCGCGCTGCTTCTGGCGGGCGCAGACAAAGTGTCCTTCAACTCCGCTGCCGTCGCCGACCCGGGCGTTGTAGCTCGGGCCGCTGAGAAGTTTGGGGCGCAGTGCATCGTCGTGGCGATTGACGCCAAAGCCACGGAGCCCGGCCGGTGGGAGATCTTCACGCATGGCGGCCAGCGCCCGACGGGGATCGACGCCGTCGGATTTGCGCGCGAGATGGCAGGGCGCGGCGCGGGTGAAATCCTGCTGACGTCGATGGACCGGGACGGCACGCGGGCAGGGTTCGATCTTGCCCTCACCCGCGCGGTGTCCGAGGCGGTTCCGGTCCCGGTCATTGCGTCGGGGGGCGTCGGCACGCTTGATCACTTGGTCGACGGTGTGACGCGGGGCGGCGCCTCCGCCGTTCTTGCCGCGTCGATCTTCCATTTCGGCGAGGCCTCGATGGCCGAGGCCAAGGCTCATATGGCCGCGGCCGGTGTGCCCGTTCGCCCGATATGAGCACCGTCCTCGACACGTTGGCGGAAGTGATCGCCGCGCGCGTTGGCGCTGATCCCGAGACCTCCTACACGGCATCTCTCCTCGCCAAGGGCACCGCCAAGTGCGCCGAGAAGTTTGGCGAGGAGGCGGTCGAGGCGGTTGTGGCCGCGGCACAAGGCGACGGAGATGGCCTCCGCGCGGAGGCCGCGGACGTGCTCTACCATTTGCTCGTGCTGCTCGCCGCCGCTGGGGTGAGCTGGGACGAGGTTGTGGCTGAGCTCGCCCGGCGCGAAGGTGTGTCCGGCCATGCCGAGAAAGCGGCGCGCCCCCTCGGTCGCTGAGATCTCAGGTGGCGGTGGGCGCCGTGTCCGCCGCGGCTTTCCAGGATGCCCCCTCGCTCTCCATCGCGAGGTGCACTTGGCGAACGTAGTCCGCCACCACCGCAGCGTCCCCCGCATCCGCCGCCGCCCGCACGGTGTCGAGCTGGCGTTGAAGTGCGGCCAGCTTCGAGCGGGCGGTCCCGTAGGCCTCCGACTTCTCCTGATCGAGATGCGTGGTTTGCCAGCTGTTTGCCGCGGCGAGCAAAACCGGAACAAGAAGCCCGAGAAAAGCTGACACTGTGCGCCACGGCCCCTCGAGCCCACCGAGGGTTCCGGCAACGGCTGAAAGCCCGGCGATGATCGCTGTTGCCCAAAGGATGCGGCCTGCACGGATGGCGTGGCGCGTCTTCGACGTCGTGTAGTATCGGATCTGAAGCTCGAGCTGGTAGCGCCGAAAGAACTCGAGGACTTGGCGGAGGGCCGACGGCGGCGCTGTGCGGGCCCGATCGACGAGAACGGTGAAGATCTCGCGCCGAAGCGCCTCCGCGCCGCGCCGAGCCGTGCTCCACCGCTCCGCGAGGCTGCCCCCGGCGAGGACCGCTGTGGCCGCCGTTGCGGCGAAGAGCGACAAAACCTGGCTTGAGAGAACGGCCTGCGAGACACCGCCCGCGCATGTGGCCGGGAGCGCTGCGCCGTCGCCGGATGTGCAGGCAAGAAGCGCGCCGGAGCTCAACGCGGCGCCGGCACCGGCGAGCACCGCGACGGCGCTGAGACGCCGGAAGCGCCTTTGCGCCGCTGCGGCCTCTCGCGATGCGGCAGCGCGTTCCTCGAAAAGAGGCTCAATGTCGCTCCGTTCGAGGAGGGCCAAGAGCTCCCCCGCCTTCGGCGAGAGGGACCCTCGGATGCGCGTCAGATCCAGGCTGTCATCCGTCTCGGACGTGCCGATCCAGTCCTCAATCTTGGTCATGCCCATCCCCAGTGCGTCCAGCCATCCCGTCGCGCCCTTCGAACAGGGATGTGACCTGTTCGCGGAGCGCCGCCTCCGACTTGAGCGTGTCGAGCATGCGGAGCGCGCCCCGCTTTGCCGCGGCGCGCGCGCGTGGGCCCGGCGGTGGCGTTCGGGTTAGACCTTCGGCGTAGTATGCCAGAGCAACGTCACTCTCGCCGCGCCAAAAGGCGATGTCTCCCAGCGTGAAGTCGGCCCAGAAGCTCACCGATGGTCCATCCCGAGCGGCGGCGGCATTGCGCGACGCCTGTTGAAACCAAGGGTCAGCCTCAGCGGGCGCACCGGCATCGAGTGCCAGCACACCGGCATTGAGCGCGCAGTAGTAGTCGGTCGACGTGGCCTCGGCTGCGCGTTCATAGGCCGCCCGCGCGGAGGAGAGATCCGCGGGATCCCGGGAGAGGGCATAGCGTTCGCGGTGGATGCGGCCCTTGAGCCCGGCAATCTCGGGATTGGCCGCCAGCTCAGGCGCCTGCGCAATCAGCGCCTCGACGGCCGAAGCTGCGCTCGCGTGATCCATCTGGTCGAGGCGCGCCAGGGCTTGGCGGTGGTGCAGCGTCACGTCGTGCGGGTTGAGGGCGAGACCGTGTTCTGTCTCTGCGACGGCCGCTCCGGCATCGTTCAACTCAAGCATGATGGCACTCAGAAAATCATGAAGCGCGGCGCTTTTGGGCCGGTAAGGCACTGGTTCGCTGGTGTACATCTGGTCGCGGAGCGCGCGAATTTCGTCCCTGCGCCCTTCGCGCTCGAGCGCTTCGAACCGGTCGAGCCAGAGGCTGGCGGTCTCGCCGTCGTCCCCCGCCGGCCGCGGGCGATACGCGTCGATCCGGGCCATGTAGGCGTCCAAGACGGGATCCCAGAGATCCGCCTGCGGTGCGCTGAGACCGGCGGCCTTCGCCAGCCGCTCGCAGAGCTCCACCACCGACGGCCGCGCGTCTCCGCGATAGAGCTGAAAGTCCGACAATGGGTTTCTGAGCGCGCGCGGCTCGAGCGAGATCAGGACGGGCACGACCGAGCCTGCCCGGTCGCCCTCGATGGCCGCTCGCCGCCCGCTGACGACGCCGCATTCCCACAGGATCCACGGGCGGTCGCACGACGCCGGCGACAGGATCGCGAGCACGAGCTCGGTCGTCTTCAGCCGCTCGTCGAGCGTGTCCCGCCAGCGGCGCGCGGCCTCCATCCCGCCCTCGCGATCGGTGGAGGAGGAGAACCAGGGCGCAATGGCACCCTGCGACGTGCGTTGGAGAAGATCGTGCCACGCCTTGGCCAGCTCTTTCTCCGCATGAGTATGGCTGATCAGGACCGAGAGGGGCATCAGCGCTCGGGGAGCTGCGGGTCAAGGGTCGAGAGGGTGATCAGCTCAAACCCCTCGCGAGTGGCCAGGGCCGCCAGGTCGCGACTGGCGTCGGTGCTGGTGCGCGGCCGGTGGTCGACCGCAATGACTGCCAAGCCGCGCCGGTGTGGCGGTCCTTTTGCCAGAGCCGCAGCCTCCACCACAATCGCCTCGGTTGCCGCTGCGTAAGCCGGGCCGCCTTGCACGGCGCAGTCCAGATCCAGGAGATCGCCGGCCGCTCGCGCCCGTGCGACGGCCCTGTCGAAGCGTGCGCCCCAGTGTTCGGGGTCGCTGCGGTCGGTGACGGAGGCCGCGCGGAACGTCTCAGGCGCGAAGGGCAAGACCAGACACGCCCGCAGCCCGCGCGCTTCAGCGGCATCGAGCAGCAGGAGATCCGCGCCGCAGGCGCCGGACGAAACGACAACCTCGACCTCCTCGCGCGCCAGGAGCGCATCGAAGACTGTGCGCAGAGGTGCGGCCATCTCTGGTGGGAAGCGGGCGGGCACGGTCCCCGGTGCATCGATCCGGCGCCCGGCAAAGGCGAGGACCGCACCTGTCACGGGCCCGTCCAAACCGGTCCGCCAGGGCCGAGGCGGCGCCCGGGGGTGAGGCGGCTGTAGGGGATGCGGCTGAGGTCGCAAGGGTTGGCGCCTGGGCTTTTGGCAAAGAGAACCTCCGCAGCGATCGGGGCATAGTCTGCCATGAAGTGGACGGCGCTTTTGACGCAGACGATCGCGTGCTCGCGGGGCTCGAGACCCACGCAGCGAAACATCTCCTGATCGGCGTTTTGCGCCCGCTCCGAGGCAACGACCACCTCGATGCCCGTGCCGGCAACACGCAGGCGCGCAACGGGGCCGAGATCGGCGGGGCCGCCGCCAAACATCGGGCCCGTGAACTGAAACCGCCCGTCCGAGAGCGCCTCGACCGTCGTGCGACAGGCGATGGGCGCGGAGAACTCCGGATGGCCGCCGCCGAGCGCAACCTCAATCTCGGCGCCAATCCCGGCCGCATGCGCCGCCGCGGCAGCCGCCGGATCGTGGAGCATCCCGAGGATCGCGTCGGGCACTTTTGCGGCAATCAGCGCGGCCAGGATCCCCGTGGTGTCCCCTGTGGCCCCGGCGCCCGGATTGTCCTCGGGATCGGCGATGACCACTGTGCCCGCTGTGGCGAGCGCTCGGGCCACTGCGGCCTCGGGCGACATCAGGCGGTCGTCGAATGCAGGCTCCGCAGCGCGGAGCTGCGAGAGGACCGCGTCGGCTGCCGCCTCTGCCGAGGCGGCGCTCTCAGCATAGGCGACGATCGCGGGTCCGACCTCCGGGATGTCGGCCGGTGGAAAGCCCATCGCGAGATCAACCGACACCGCTGGTGAGTGACGGAGCGCGCGGTAGATCCCTTGAGCCGGTTCGAACTCAGTCGATTGCGCTGTGATCGGGAGGATCGTCTCCCCTTGTCGGAACGCCTTGGCGAGTGGTGCGGCCATGGTCCGTTCGAGGAGGCGCGCGGCCCGCGCCCCCGTCTCCGCCATATCGAGATGCGGATACGTTCGGTAGAGGGTGATGACACTCGCCCGCTCGAACAAGTCGCGCGACACATTGGCGTGGAGGTCAAGGCTGACGGCAATCGGCAGATCGCCGAGCGCTCTGCGAAGCCGTGCAAGGATCTCGGCCTCCGCATCGTCATAAGCGCGTGTGACCATCGCGCCGTGGAGATCGAGGTAGATCGCATCGGGCGCCGCTGCGCTGCACCCCGCGACGATCTCGCCCGTGATCGCCTCGAAGGCTTCATCCTCGACGTAGCCGCCGGGCTCCGCCCCGGCCCAGAGGATCGGCACAGTCTCGTGCACGCAGGCATCGAGAAAGCCCGCGAGGGGCAAGTTGAGCCCCGCCAGTCTCGGGGCGACCGCGTCGCCGCGGACAAGCTCTGGCCAGGCGCCCCGCCGCACGAACCGGGCCAGCGCCGTCGTCTCGGGCGCGAATGTGTTGGTCTCG
>JBCCWM010000241.1:0-7021 GCA_039193505.1 Pseudomonadota bacterium
GGCCCGGTTGCGCGGGGCGACCGGCTGGAGGCCATGGCGTCCGGGCTCGGCCAGCTCGTCGTGGAGGTCGTGTGACGACCGGCTCGCACATCGCTGTCGTTGGCGCCGGGCCGACGGGGCTGTCCTGCGCGCGACGTCTGGCGGCGCACGGGTGCAGCGTCCGCGTCATCGAAAAGAGCCGCGGCATTGGCGGTCGCGTGGCCCCGCGGCGCCGGGACGGGATGCAAGTGGACCACGGCGCCCCGTTTCTCGAGGGCGGCTCGCCCGCGGCGGACCGGTTGATCGAGGCCGCCTCTGCCGCGGGAGATGCCGCGCCCTGGCCGGAGGGTGGCGCGGCGTGCTGGACCGGCGTTCCCGGGATGAGCAGCCTTTTTCGCAGCCTGTCCCAAGGTCTCGAGATCACGTTCAGCCAAGAGGTGAAGGCCCTCCACCCCGAGCGGCCGGGCTGGCGTCTCGAGACGGGCGAGGGCGATCTGACCGCCGACCATGTGGTGCTCGCGCTGCCGGCGCCTCAGGTCATCCGTCTGCTTGAGCGCCGCGAGCCCGGGCTGGTCGAGCAGCTCCGGTCTGTCGGTTTCCGGCCCACATACACCTTGATCGTCAGCTTCGAGGCGGACCCGGGCTGGCCGACGCTGCTCCGCCCATCGCACGGCCCGTTCGAGCTTCTGGTTGGGGACGCGACAAAGCCCGGCCGCACCGTCGGCCATGTCTGGGCGGCGCATGCGGACCAGGCTTGGAGCGAGGCCAATCTGGAACGTGAGCGGCCGGACGCGGCAGACGCTCTCCTCACTGCGCTCGAGGAGGCGATGGGGCGGCTGCCGCCTGTGCTCCTCTCGCTCGGCCACCGGTGGCGCTACGCGCAAACCAGCCATCCCCTCGGCGCCCCGTTCGTCGAGAGCGCCGACGGCAGCACGCTCCTGGCCGGAGGGGATTGGGCACTGGGGCGGACGATCAGCGATGCGCTGACGAGCGGCGAGGCGATGGCAGACGCGCTGATCGCGCGCCTGTCGTCGGCTCCCACGGGCCTCGAAGCCTGACTGAACCGTCGCGCGTGGCTGGGCGCACTGCGCGCGCGACCTAACCTCGTTAGAACGAGGCGAGCCAGAAGGGGGGGGGCGTGCCCATGCGCTACATTGTCTACGGGGTGGGCGCGGTCGGCAGTGTCGTCGCCGCAGCGCTCACCGCCGCCCATCAGACGGTCGTCGGCGTGGCCCGCGGCGAGCGCCTCCATGCGCTCTGGGGGGATGGGGTGGTTGTCCGCTGGCCCGAGGGGCGCCGGACGCTCCGCCTGCCGGCTGTTGCGCAGGCCCGCGACTTGAGCCCGGGCTCCGACGACGCTGTCCTTCTGACGGTCAAAAGCCAGGACACGCGCGCAGCGCTCGAGGATCTTCGCCGCGCAGGCTTTGACGAGCAGCCGGTCTTTTGCATCCAAAACGGCGTCGCGAACGAAGCGACGGCGCTGCGTCTCTTTCCGCAGGTCCATGGCGTGAACGTCATGTTGCCCGCCCAATACGTCTCACCGGATGAGACGATCGCGTGGTGCAGCCCGAACTGGGGATGCTTCGACATCGGACGCTATCCGAACGGGTCCGACGACCACGACGCGCGGCTGGCGGCCGACCTCACGGCGGGTGGCATTCACTCGCAAACGGTCACCGATGTGATGGCCTTCAAGCATGGCAAGCTGATCCTCAATCTGGCCAACATCGTCGAGGCAGCCCTCGGACCGGGTGTGGCCGCCGACGACCTCCGCGAGATCCTCCGCGACGAGGGGCGGCGGGTTCTCGACGCCGCGGGCATCGCCTGGAGGGATGTCGGTGCAACCGACCCGAGGCGCGCATCAATGCAACCGGGGTCGGTTGAGGGGGCGACGCGCACTGGCAGCTCCACCAGTCAGAGCCTCGCGCGGCAAGTCGGCTCGATCGAGACCGACTACCTCAACGGCGAGATCGCGCTTCTCGGCCGGTTGAACGCCGTCCCGACCCCCGCCAACACCTACGCAACGCACCTCGCCGCCCGCTTGGCGCGGCAAATGGCCCAGCCCGGATCGATCTCCGTCGAGAGTCTCAGACGCGGGCTGGCACCCCAACCCATTTGACGTAAAAGTGGAGCCGACCAGGGCGTCAACCGCCTATGGTTGCGTTAAGGAAAAATTAACGCTCAGTGCTTTGACATGACGCCCACCGCTGGAGACGCGTATGGATGACAGCCCAAAGGACGTGACGTCCGAGGTGCCCCGTCGAGTGATGGGCACGGTGGATCCGTCTTTCTACTTGATTGGCGTCGGTGCCTCCGCAGGCGGCCTCAATGCGATCAAACAGTTGATCGGACAGATCCCGGAGGGCTTCTCCCACAGTCTCGTCGTCATCCAGCACCTCTCTCCGGACTACAAGTCCCTCATGTCTGAAATCCTCGGTCGGGAGACATCGCTGACCGTGCGAGAAGTCGAGGACGACCTCGAGATCCGGCCGGGCCACATCTACCTGATCCCGCCAAAGTACAATGTTGTGATCCAGGGGACGGATGCCGACGTCAATCTGCAGACGGCCGACGGCGTACATCCCGCCAATCTCGGGCTCCGCTTCTCGCTGATCCAGTCATCGCCCAGGATGCAACTGAACCTGCCGGTTGATCTCTTTCTCCATTCCCTCGCCGAGGCGGTGGCGGATCGCGGCATCGCCATCATCCTGTCGGGCACGGGATCGGATGGCAGTCGGGGGCTGCGTGCGGTCAAGGACCGCGACGGCTTCGTGATGGTGCAGGATCCGGAGACGGCGGATTTCGACGGCATGCCGCGCGCGGCGATCACGTCCGGGATCGTGGACGTCGTCACGCCGCCCGACCAGATGGTCAACGAGCTACAGCGCTACATCGAGATGCGGGCGAGCGGGATCATCAATGTCGAGTCGCTCTTCGAGGATGCAGAAGACGCTTACATGGAGCTCCTGCGCCTGATCAGCTCCGTCGCCGAGATAGACTTTACTCAGTACAAGGAACCGACGCTCAAGCGACGTATCGCGCGGCGCCTCTCGCTGCTCGGGTGTCGGAATGTGACCGAGTATCTTGAGCTTGCGAAAAAAGACGCAAACGAAGTGTCGATCATCTACAGGGAGTTCCTGGTCGGCGTCACGAACTTCTTCCGCGACCTGCCTGCGTGGAAAGCGCTCTCGGCGAATGTGCTGCCGGATATCTTTGAGCGGGGCGACGTCAGCACCCCCGTCAAGATCTGGTCCGTCGGCTGCTCGACGGGCGAAGAGGCCTACTCCATCGCCATGCTCTGCGAGAAGTATCGGCGCGAGAACTCCATCACGCGTGAGTTCCGCGTGTTCGCGACCGATGTCAATGAGAACAGCATCAAAGTGGCGAAGGAGGGGATTTATCCCCAAAGCGTCGCCGAAGAGATCCCCGACGAGTTCAAGGAAGCCGATTTCCTGACCTTCCAGGGCGGCACTTTTACGGTCAGCCAGAACCTGCGCCGCCGCGTGGTGTTCGCGCCCCACAATGTGCTGACCGACAGCCCCTACATCAACGCGGATCTGATCGTCTGCCGGAACCTGCTGATCTATCTCGGGCCTGACATGCAGGGGAAAGTCGTTGCGATCTTCTCCTACGCGCTGCGGCAAAACGGCTATCTTTTCCTCGGCGCGGCGGAGTTTCTGGCGCTCTCCAAGGCCGGGTTCGAGCCGATCAGCGCGCGGAACCGGCTGTTCCAGTCGATCAACAAACCGCGGCGGGGTCTCGCGCGGGCGGCCCTCGACCGACAGTTCGACATCCCGTCCTTTCTGCCGCGCCTCAGGCGCCTCCCCTCGCGGGAACGCCACCGCGTCGGCTCGTCTCTGGTCAATCTCCTGCGGGCCACGTTCGAACAGCTCGACGTTGCGGTCTTCGTGGTCGACGAGGGGGGTGCGATCCTCGAGACGTTCGGCGATTACCGCAAGTTCGTGAGCATGCCGGAGCAGGCGTTTTCCTCGAACCTGCTCGACCTCGCACCGGACCCGGTCCGAAGTCTCGTGACCGTGCTGCTCCGCCAAGCCGGCAGCGATGGCTCCGCGGGGCGTCAGGGTGTCAGCATCCCGCAGAGCGACGATCTGGCGATGATGGACATCTACTGCGCGCAGGTCGAATGGGACACGATCACACGCGCCTTCGCCGTGATCCTGCGCCCCTCGCAGGACGCGTATGGCGATCGGAGTTCAAGCCGCAAGGTCGAGTTCTCAAACGATGACGAGCAACGAAGCTATGTCCTGAGCCTTGAGAGCGAACTCGACGCCATGCAGGACCTCCTCAGCACGACAGTGGAGGATCTCGGTGTCTCGAACGAGGAGCTGCAAACCACCAACGAAGAACTGGTGGCCTCGAACGAGGAACTGCAGGCCAACAATGAGGAGATGCAGAGCATCAACGAGGAGTTGCACACCGTCAACTCCGAAAATGTCGAGAAGATCACGCAGCTCGCCGAGGCCTATGCGGACATCGAGAACCTTCTGGCCACAAGCGATCTTGCGATAGCAGTTCTCGACGGACATTTGTGCCTCCGCCATTTCAGCGCGCATTTTCAGGAATATGTCGCGCTCAGCCCCAGCGACATCGGCCGCCGCCTCGCCGATTTCTCAACGACCTTCAGTTCGGGCGAAATGCACCAGCTGCTCGACGACGCGGACCGTGCCAACCGCTTGGGGACCGAGCATCGGCGCGAGCTCCGCCTGACGAACGGGGGATGGGCGCGCGCCCGGGTCTCGCCCTTCCGAAAGTCCGACGGTGAGATGAGCGGTGTCGTGATCAGCCTCGTCGACGCCACGGAGGTGAAACTCCGGAAGGAGGAACTTCGGATCCAGCGCGACCGCTTCGACGCCCTCCTCGAGAGCGAGGTCGACGGCTACTGGGACTGGGACATCGCGCGCGACGAGATGTTTGTCAGCCCGAGCTTCGAGGCGATGCTCGGCCACGCGAGCGGCGATCTCGTCGGAAGCCACCGACGCCTCCTCGCCGTTGTCGATCCGGAGGATCGCCCAATCCTGGAGCGCGCCCTGGCGGATCTCACAACGTCTGACAAGGGCGATCGGATCAATCTGGAGCTTCGCTACGAGGCACGTTCCGGCGGCCCGACATGGGTCCGAACGCGGGGTCGCGTGGTGACGCGCGACAGCAGCGGCCGCCCGATCCGCGCCGTGGGCGCGCACATGAACATCGAGGATGTCAAACAGCGCGAGGCGGACATCAGCGCACGCGCCGAGGAAATCCGCCGCTTCGCCTTTATCGCAGCCCATGACCTTGTGCAGCCGATCAATTCCATCGCCTCGAGCATGGATCTGCTCCTCGAGGGGATCGACGACCAGATCGACGCCGAGGATCAGACCCTCGTCGGGTTCATCTCGAACGCCCTCGGCCGGGTCCGAACGCGGATCAACGGGATCCTCGAGTACTCCCGCCTCGAGGAAGACCAGATGGACTTCGCCGATGTCGATCTGAACGTGGTGATCGAAAGCTGTCTCCAGGACCTCTCGCAGCAGATCGCGGAGAGCGGCGCAACGGTCACCGTCGACAGGCTCCCCCATGTTCACGGCGTTCAAAGCCTGATCGCCCGCGTCGCTCAGAACCTTCTGACGAACGCTATCAAGTTTCGCCGCGAGGGGCGCGTCTGCCGCGTTCATGTGACCGAGGTGCCGGCCGCGCCGGGCTTCAAATCCGTTGCCGTGCGAGACAACGGCATCGGTATTGAACCCGCCTACCGCGACAAAGTGTTCGAGCTCTTCTCCCGCCTTCACTCGGAATCCGCCTATGAAGGCAGCGGCCTCGGCCTCGCCCTCTCGCACCGGCTGGTGACGATGCATGGCGGCACGATCCGGGTCGAAGACGGCACCGACGGTGGCAGCGCGTTCGTCTTCACTCTGCCGTCGGTGGCATCATGACCGTCGTCATGCTGGTCGAGGACAGCCAGGAGGACCGGTACTTTGCGCGCCGGATCCTGCGCAAGCTCGATGAGAGCTGCGAGGTGATCGAGTTTGAGTATGTCGATGACGCGCTCTCCCATCTCAGAACGCCCGGGCGAAAGCCGATCGACCTGATCATCGCAGACATCAACATGCCGAAGCTCACAGGCTTCGATTTTGTCGACGCTTTCGGCAACCTCTATTCCGAGCTCAAAGGCGCGGCGCGTGTGTTCCTGGCCTCTCACTCCATCAATCCCCGGGACCGGGATCGGGCCGAGGCGCATCCCGTTGTCGAAGGATATCTCGAGAAGCCGCTCCGGCGCGATCAACTGGCAACCATTCTCGCCCTGGACGCCTAGTGGACTGGCTCCAACATTTGGAACGCTTGGTTTCTGGCGGCGATGGCGCCGTCGGGGGTGGCGCGCCATTTGAATGGGTTCGCCTCGGTCTCGTTGTCCTCTTGGACGAACCGCTCGATGACGGCCTGCAAGTCGACGACTGAGTGAAAGACGCCGTGCTCCAATCGACGCCCTGTAAGCTTGGCGAAGGCCCCTTCGACCGCGTTCAGCCATGACCGAGAGGGTGGGATGACGTGGCAGGTCCAGCGCGGGTGGCGCTCCAGCCATGCGCGGAGCGTGGCGTGTTGATCGGCGGCACAGGTGTCGAGGATCGCATGGATGACTTTTCCGGCCGGACCTGCGCGTTCGATCTCGTTCGGAACGCGGATGACCTCCCGATGTCCGTGGCGCAGCGTGGTGCGCCCCATCGCCTCCGCTGTCGGCACGTTCAGCGCTTCGAAGAGCGTGGTGGTCCCGTGTCTTGTGCAATCGCGCGTCGTCATGCCGGAGGCGTGGGTTCCGCACGACATGCCGGAGGCGTGGGTTCCGCACGACATGCCGACGCGCCCCGTCTTCAACGGCAGGCCCGGTTGGGGGCAGTCGGGGGCCTGGATCTGGTTCGCAGGCTCCCTCGGACGGATCGCGTTCGCAGGCTCACGCTCATCGACGCTGAGGACCGCGGCATGGGCGGGAGGGCTGAGGTAAACTCCCACCGCGTCGTGCAATTTCTCGGCGAAGGCGTTCGCAAGCTCA
>JBCCWM010000242.1:0-7017 GCA_039193505.1 Pseudomonadota bacterium
GCACACCGGACGAAGCCGAACCCGCTGTGCCCAATCGTGCCGACGGATGCCGACAGCGGGTTCGTCCCAGGCCAGACCGCACTCCATTTGCGCCTGCCACGGCGTCTCAAACGGGATGATCTCGGGGCGGGCTGTTTGGGATCATGATCCGGTAGCCAGACCGTCGGTTCGCGATCCCACCTTTAGATCCTTCTTCCTTAGTCTTGCACAGATCCACCGTTGCACGCAGCCGACGCAGCGCGTCCACGGCCATCTTCCGACAGGTCTGGAACAGGTCCGGGTCCGACAAACTGGCTCCAGCCCGGGCGCGTGCACATCGCTGCGAACCATCTTCCCCTCTCGGGCACGGTCGCGGAGGCTCATCCCCCGATGTGCACGACGTCTTCGCGCTCCAACTTCCGCTCCCGCAACCTCCGAGCAAACACGAACCCCCGAGGTGCGGCGACAGAAGCACAAACATGCAGGTTTGAGGTGGTACTCAGCCGGCCGGTGTCGGGCGTCTGGCAAAGCGCCGATCAGCACGTCCCACAGGCGGCGGGTCGCCAACCCTAGTGAAGAGTGCGATGAGATGCTGCCGGGTGTCGGCGGCGTCGAGGGTCTATGCATCGCGGGTCTTCGGCCCCAAAGCGTCGATCAGATGCACCCACCGGCCTTCGAACTCATGAGCGGCGCCAATATGGTCGACATGGGTCTGGGCGCTGAGGAGGGCTACGGGTTTGCCAGTTTGCGGAGGACGTCGATCACCGGGGCGATCTCAATGCCGCCGAAGGTCACGAGGTCTTGACCCTCACCTGCGACGAGGAAGATGTTGGCGGCGGAGATCGAGTGCAGATGCGCCTCGGTGACGGACCAGAGGCGGAGCTCGATCTGCTTGGTGCCATACCAAGGGTCGGTGACCGGGAGCGTCTCGGGGGTAAGGGTCAGCGATTGGCGCGCCTCAAGCGCAGCGGTGCGGTGCGCGCCACCACTGCCCATTGATTGGGCAGTGGTGGCGCTGGGCCCGCGGCAAGGCGGTGCGACGCTCGCGCCATCTGCGCCGCTGGCCTAAGCTGACGGGGCAGGGCGTCTAGGGTTCCGCCCCTCTGCGGGGGTCTGGTCCGAGAGACGCCACCGGCGCGGCCAATTCCGCGCGGGCACACGGCGGGACAAAATCCCGGGAGAGGACTGCGCCTCGGGGCCGACGCCAATCCCATGCGTTCCGCCTCCGTTTGCCCGGGGCTCTCGACATCGGCGGAACCAGACCGAAGGGAGTTGCTGAGTGTCTGCAATCCGTCTGAGCGCCGCCGCTGCGGCCGCCCTTGCCATCGGCCTTGCCGCACCGGCCCTGGCCCAGGAAAAAACCGATTTCCGAGTTGCCTGGTCGATCTATGTCGGCTGGATGCCCTGGGGGTATCTCGAAGAGAGCGGGATCATGGACAAGTGGGCCGACAAATACGGCATCGACGTCGAGATCGTGCAAATCAACGACTATGTGGAATCGATCAACCAATACACTGCCGGCGCCTTCGACGGTGTGTCGGCCACCAATATGGACACGCTTTCGATCCCGTCGGGGAGCGGCGTGGACACGACCGCCCTCATTGTCGGCGACTTTTCGAACGGCAATGACGCCGTGATCGTGAAGGGCGACACGACGCTCGAAGGGTTGGCCGACAAGCCGGTCAATCTCGTGGAGCTCTCGGTGTCGCACTACCTCCTTGCCCGCGCGCTCGACAGCGTGGGGCTCCGGGAGGCCGATCTCGCGGGTGTGATCAACACGTCCGACGCGGACATGATCGCGGCGTTTGCGACCGATGATGTCGAGGCTGTGGTGACCTGGAACCCGCTCGTGTCGACCATCCTCGAGGATCCCTCTGCGACGAAGCTCTTTGACAGCTCAGACATCCCTGGCGAGATCATCGATCTGATGGTGGTCAACACCGAGACACTCGCCGCGAACCCCGATTTCGGCAAAGCGATGGCCGGTGCGTGGTATGAGGTGATGGGCCTTATGGCGGCAGGGGACGAGGATGTGCTGACCTCGATGGCGCTTGCCTCGGGGACGGATCTTGCGGGCTTTCAGGCGCAGCTCGCCTCAACCGAGATGTTCTACGAAGCGGCGGATGCGGTCGCTTTCACCGAAGGGGACGCATTGCCGGCGACCATGATCAGCGTGGCTGAGTTCCTGTTTGAGAAGGGCATTCTCGGCGTCGGTGCTCCCTCCGCCGATTTCGTCGGCATCGCCTACCCGGACGGCGCGGTCAGTGGCGACCCGAACAACGTGATGTTCCGCTTCGACACGACCTACATGCAGATGGCCGCCGACGGCGCGCTCTGAGCGCTGCATGCGGCTCATCAACCGGGAGCCGGGGCGGGTCGTTCGGGCAGCGCTGATTGCGCTGCCCTTTGTGGCGATGGTCCTTGCCTACACCATCGGGTCCGAGATCCGGCTGGCGGCCAACCCGGCCGACCGCCTCCTCCCGGCGCCGTCGACGATCGGGGAGACGGCCCTCCGCCTCTTCACTGAGCCCGACCCGCGCTCCGACAGGATCCTCCTCTGGCATGACACGCGCGCAAGCCTCCTGCGCCTCGCTGCGGGTGTCGGGATCGCGGCCCTCCTCGCCACGCTCTTCGGGCTTTTGATCGGGCTCCTGCCGGTGATGCGGGCGACATTTGCGGGGTTCGTCGCGGTGATCTCGATGGTCCCACCGCTTGCCGTTTTGCCGATCCTCTTCATCGTCTTCGGTCTGGGTGAGACCTCCAAGGTGGTTCTGATCGTCATCGGCATTCTGCCTTTTATGATCCGCGATCTCAGCCAACGCGTCCTCGAGATCCCACGAGAGACCATCGTCAAGGCGGAGACGCTCGGCGCATCGTCGCTTGTCATTGCGCTCCACGTGGCGCTGCCGCAGCTTTTGCCGCGGCTGATCCAGTCGGTGCGCCTGTCGCTCGGGCCCGCCTGGCTCTTTCTGATCGCGTCCGAGGCGATTTCGGCCGAGACGGGGCTTGGCTACCGGATTTTCCTCGTGCGCCGCTTCCTCGCGATGGACATCATCCTCACCTACGTTCTCTGGATCACGCTCTTGGCCTTTCTCACCGACATCGCGCTCCGCTGGCTCGGACGTCGGCTGTTCCCCTGGGCGGGGGCAGGGCTGTGAGCTTCGTCATAG
Source organism: Pseudomonadota bacterium (assembly GCA_039193505.1). GTDB lineage: Bacteria > Pseudomonadota > Alphaproteobacteria > Rhodobacterales > Rhodobacteraceae > Algicella. The sequence goes on from JBCCWM010000242.1 coordinate 3,150, forward strand.
CCGAAAACGTCTTTCAGTCCTACGGGTCGCGCCCGATCCTGGAGCGCGTGAACCTTGAAGTGGAGGAGGGGGCGTTCATCTCGATCGTCGGGGCGTCGGGCTGCGGAAAGTCCACCTTCCTCCGCCTTCTGCTCGCACAGGAGCAACCCACACGTGGCGAGATCCGGATCGCTGGCTCCGCCCCGGCGAGCGAGCCTGGCCTCGACCGCGGGGTCGTCTACCAGCGCTACTCTGTCTTCCCCCATTTGACCGTCCGCCAGAACATCGTGGCTGGCGAGAGCTTTCGGACTGGCGCGGGCCGCTTCTGGGGCGCCGCACGCGCCGCTGCGCGGGCGCGCGCGCACGAGACCTTGGCACGGATCGGGCTTGAGCATGTGGCTGACCAGTACCCCGCAACGCTGTCCGGTGGGATGCAGCAGCGCCTTGCCATCGGGCAGGCGCTTGCGGCGCGCCCGCGGATCCTCCTCCTCGACGAACCCTTCGGTGCCCTCGACCCCGGCACCCGCCTCTCAATGCACGATTTCCTGATCGAGCTTCGCCGCGACATCGGAATGACGGTCTTCATGGTGACACATGATCTGGAGGAGGGGTTCAAGCTCGGCGATCGGGTCATCGTCTTCGACAAGCTCCGTTGGGATCGGACCGACCCTGACGCCTACGGTGCGACGATCACCTACGACCTCGACACCCGGACTGAGCCCGGCGTGTCGGTGGCATCGGCCTGAACCATGGTGGGCACGCAGAGAGCTTGCCGGATGCCGCCCCCAACGGCCCGAGACCCCGAGGGGCCGACCTCCGCTGATGGAGGGCAGCGGCCCCCTCGGCAACGAAGGCCCAACACAGCAGTTGCCCCTTGCTCGTTCGCCCGCAGATTGCTCGCGTCCATGCTTAAACTTGGTTGGACCCGCGACATCGAAGATCAATGCCCCGCGTTTGGAGGGGTCGCGGAGGACACACTGCCAGTTGAATATTTCGGCAAGACGCTGACGGCCCCGGCGAACGTCGATGTTGCCAACGGTGCGGCCTGCTCTCAAGCAGATAACCTGCGCCCTGAAACCCTCGCCCGACACCGACCGGGTGGTGGGCGAGAGCGCCAGTCTAGGCGCCCCGGGATAACCGCTGCAGCGGGTGATCCGCTGCGCCGGAAGCGTTTGGACTGTGTTCCCGAGGGCAGATCGCACCGGGCCGCAAGGTCGGCCTTCACCGTGGGCTCCGGGCTGGCCGGCGAGGATCGACGGCGTGCGCGGCACCCTGCCGGGCCAATCGGGATCAGGCGCGACGCGCATGAAACTGGCCCGTGGGAGAACCGACGGCAGTGCAATGCGACTGGAACCGCCCTCGTGCCCCACATGCCGTCGCTTGATCAGAACCGTTGCCGGAGCCTGCCACCTGACATGAGAAACGGAGACAGCCATGCCCCATGATCGGACCCGCTCCCACCATCCGGCCGACCGGCCGATGCGGGATCGGCGCTTCCACCACCCGGATCTCACGAGCCTCCAGGGCTGGCGCTCGATGAAGGCGGAGGCCGATATCCCCGAGGGCCGCTGGGATGAGGAGCGCCGATGGGCGCTCCGGATGGGATTGACGGGGGCCGATAGCCTCGAGGACAAATCGATCCCGACCTTCGCGCGGGGCGAGCTTCCCCATTATGCCGGCATCAACACCTTCCTGAAGGCGCCCTATGCCGAGGATGTGACGGAGGTGAAGTCCTACGACGCCACTGTGCTCGGGATCCCCTTCGATGGCGGCACGACCTACCGTCCCGGCACGCGCTTCGGTCCTCAGGGGGTGCGCCGGATCAGCGCCCTATACACGCCCTACAACTATGAGATGGGGATTGACCTCCGCGAGCAGATGACCCTCTGCGATGCGGGCGACGTCTTCACGATCCCGGCCAACATCGAGAAGAGCTTCGATCAGATCAGCCGGGCCGTCTCCCATGTCTTCTCCTCCGGCTCATTGCCCGTGATGATCGGAGGCGATCACTCGATCGGGTTTCCCTGCGTGCGGGGCATCGCGGAGTGCACGTCAAAGAAGATCGGGATCGTGCATTTCGACCGCCACGCCGACATCCAGGAGAAGGATCTCGACGAGCGGATGCACACGACGCCCTGGTTCCACTCCACCAATCTGCCGAACGTTCCGGCCAAGAACCTGGTGCAAGTGGGCATCGGCGGCTGGCAGGTCCCGCGCGAGGCCGTGAAGGCCGCGCGCGAGCGCGAGACCAACATCATCACAATGTCCGACATGGAGCGGATGGGGATCGACCGAACCGCGGAGATGGCGCTTGAGATGGCGTGGGACGGGGTCGACATGGTCTACATGTCCTTCGACATCGACAGCATCGATTGCGGCTTTGTCCCCGGCACTGGCTGGCCGGAGCCGGGCGGGTTTCTGCCCCGAGAGGCGCTGGCGCTCGCCTCCAAAGTGGCGGCGGAGGGGATCTGCGGGATGGAGCTGGTCGAGGTCTCGCCGCCCTACGACACCTCCGACATCACGGCGTTGATGGGGACGCGGGTGATTGTCGATGTCCTCGGTTCGCTCGTCGGCGCGGGCAAGCTCGGCGCGCACAAAGGGCTGATCGACAAACCGGTGGAGATCCCGCACGGCGCTTTTGACGGCAAGAGGTGGTCCAATGCCACATGACATCGTGAACGGTGCGATCGGCCACAACCACCCAGCCGACCACCTCGACAGCCACATGGCGCCTCAGGACCGTGCCGATGATCTTCAGGTTCTGACCACGCAGTTCATCGATGGCTTCCTGCAAGCGGCTGACAAGACAGCCTATCTCCGTCTCGCCGGTATCCCGTTCGAGCGGTCCGGCGGCGATGGCAAACCCACGCTGAAGCTCGTCGACATTTCGCTTACGACCGAGTGGCAGGTCGGCACCGCGTCGCCCGGCTTCGGCACGCGGGAGCTCAGTTACCTCGCCTTCCCGGGCGCCATGGTGAAAGAGCGGATGAACATGGCGCTCGTCTATGTCTCGATGGCGGAGCGCGTGGCCCTCGACATCCGCTACGCTCTGGCCGAGCGGGCGGAGGTCTCGCGGCCCTGATGCCGAGGGCGATCGCAGGAGACGCCCACGCCGCGCCCCGGACCTGTGCTCCTTCCCCGCTGGTGGAGGGTGTCCCGCGCCGCCTGCCGTGGGGGTTTGACGCCACAAGGACGTTTGTGCTCGACCCGCGGCCCGGGCGTATGCGCGCCGGCGGCGCCCCGCGGCGTCCAAGACGCCCTCACGTCGCTTCGACCGATGGGCGAGCGGCAGGGCGCCAGAGCTTGGTCGGACGGACGCGGGCATCCGCCGTTTGGGCGCTCGCCGCAGAGAGGAGACTGACACAATGAGCCACGGCTACGAGACCGGCCGCCTCAATCTGCCCTTCGTCGGGATCGCGACGTTCGGGAAGTATCCTTATGTCGACGAGATCGGGGCGCTCGACGCAGATGTCGCGATCCTCGGGGCGCCCTTCGACTTCGGGACGCAGTGGCGGGCCGGCGCGCGCTTTGGGCCGCGGGGGATCCGGGAGGCGTCGACCCTTTTCGCTTTCGGGCATGCCGGGGCCTATGACCATGAAGACGACGTCACGTATCTCGACGGCGCGCGGATCGCCGATGTGGGCGACGCCGACATCATCCACACCGATACGGAGCGGAGCCATGCCAACATCGAGGCAGGCGTGCGCGCAATCCTTGCACGCGGTGCACTGCCAGTGGTGCTCGGCGGCGATCACTCAGTCAACATTCCATGCGTCAACGCATTCTCGGAGCATGGGCCGATCCACATCCTCCAGATCGACGCACATCTCGACTTTGTCGATGTGCGCCACGGCGTGCGGTTCGGCCATGGCAACCCGATGCGGCGCGC
>JBCCWM010000243.1:0-7017 GCA_039193505.1 Pseudomonadota bacterium
CCGCCGCACGCCGCCATCGCCACCGCGCAGCAGAGCCCCCCCGCCAGCACCCGACCGCGCCGCAGCACCGCCCGCCCCAAGCAACTGAACCAAGATCTTCGCCAGACGACCGAGCCCGCCCGCGGCACTCCCCGCCACACCAGACGCCCTCGGGGGGAGGCGGTCACGCCGTCAGGGTCGCTGCGAATGGGGCCGTCGTTGCGAACCTTAAAGTCAGCAGTCGTCGTCTGACAGCTGCGACTGTGAGGGCACAGCATCTGGAACCGTGGGGGTACTGCGGCCCACTGCCAAAGCTGCGGACTCATGTCCGAGGAAAGCTTGGGACCCGGGTCCGACCACCCTTCCATTTGGCAACGTGGCTTAGCAAAACAGCCGTGCCGATCTGCGAAAGCGGCCAGTCGGACTGTCCAAAATCACTTTGACAGCCAATCGACAGTGTTTCGATGCTAACGCTTTGAGAAAACGAACAGACGGCCGAAGCGACGTGCTGAGACCAACACACAGGGCCCGTGTGGCTTGCTTGATGCTGATGTGCCTCGGTGGCGTATCGGCCGTGCACGCATGTTCGCCGACACGTCAAGACTTCGACACCGCTCTGCAACACGTACAGAAGCTGCTTGGCGACAGCGCCGCCACCTTCCTCGGGGCCGATTTCATTGAAGATCCGGAAAGCGACTGCGCGGCGATCTGGGTGGTGGAAGTGCTGACACCCGTCGATGATGTCGAGATCCTCGCGTTTGATGCCCAAACGCTTGAAGCGCTGGAGGATCTTCCCGACTACTTCCTCGCGCTTATGCAACGTCCAAGCTTTGAGCCATCCTCGCCCGACCTGCGGCCCCTGCGCATCCATGTCCGAGGCACGCCGGATCGGGATCTGTTGGAGGGCGAGTGGTCGGACGACACCAGCGTTGGGGGCCCGGCGCGGGATATGTTTCTTTTGACCCCAGGGCGCGACGTCATTGCGGACTTCAATCCGAACGAAGATGTCCTCAACATGACGAACTTTGTGGTCGTCGACTACGGGTTCGCCTCGCTGGACACGTTCTCGGACGTAGCAGACGCAGCGCGCGGCGTTCAGCGTGAGGGTAAGATCGGCACGGAAATTGATCTGGATGGCAGGGCAGGCGACTGGTCGGTCTTTCTGATCGACGTCAGTGTGGACGCCCTGTCACCGTCAAATGTGCTCTTCCCCGAAGCTGGGGAGCCGCCCTTCCCTCCGGTCTGGCAAGCCGAGCGCGAGGTTGAGGTCTCAGACGGAAGCACTGTGATCATCCCGGGGCACCCGCTCCTGGCGGACCGGGTGGATCCTTATCTGGCCGAGGGCTCACCCGAGGCGCTGGCGCTGATCCGACGCCTGTTTTTCTTTGACGAATTTCGACCGGACGGCGAATGATGCGGCTTTTGCTTGTGGAAGATGACGCAGACCTCAGTGCGCGGCTGGTCGGTACGATGGTCGAGCGAGGGTATCTCGTCGACCTGTCCGTGAATGGAGAGGACGGACTGCACCTTGCGGAAACCAGCGCATACGAGGCGATGGTTCTCGACATCGGCTTGCCGATCCTCGACGGCCTCACGGTGATCGAACGGCTGAGGGCGCGGGACAACCGCGTGCCTGTTCTGCTTCTGACAGCGCGGGACGGCTGGCGCGACAAGGTCGCGGGGCTTCGATTGGGGGCCGATGACTACCTTGCAAAACCCTTTGAAACGGAAGAGCTTTTGGCGCGTCTGGAGGCGTTGATCCGGCGGTCTCACGGGGAGAGCCGGCCGACACTGACAATCGGCGATCTGACGCTCGACCTTGGCGCGCGTACGGTCACACGCGGACAAGACCCGGTGCACCTTACGCCGGGTGAGTACCGAGCGCTCGCGTGCCTTGCCGTGAACCGGGGGACGGTCGTCGGCAAAATCGCTCTAACCGAGCAGATCTGGCAGGAGGAAACCGACCGCGATCTGAACGCAGTCGAAGTGATCATCGCACGTCTGCGCAAGAAGATCGGACCGGACGTGATCCAAACGAAACGCGGGCATGGCTACGTCATCGCGTCCTAAGGCAGAGATCGGCGGCGGCTCGATCCTGCTGCGGCTCTTGCTGATGGCCGCGGTCTGGTGCGTGGCGACCATTTTCGTTGCGGCGGTTGCGCTGATCTTTCTCTTCAGAACCCATGTCACCGCGCAGATCGAGGAAGAGCTGACGAGCCAGGTCATCCAGCTTGCGTCGCTGACCGAGCCTGACGGCGCGGGGTCGTATCGGCTGCGCGGCCAGATGGCCGACCCGCGCTATGGCAGACCTCTGTCGGGCTGGGTTTGGCAGGTTCATCGCGATGGCCAGGTCATCCTGCAATCGGCATCGCTTGGCCCGCTGGGTGCTGGGCGAAACGCACTGCCAAGCCCGGTCGGCGCCGTTGGCAGTCTCGACAGCCCCAGCGGTCGGGCGCTGAGCGGCCTTGCGCGCACCATCACGCCGCGGTTCTCGCAAGAGCGGCTGACATTCGTTGTCGCCCGCCCAAGCGATGGGTTCGACGCGGCGGTCGCGCAGTTTCGCAACATCGTTCTTGCGGTGCTCGCGCTCTTTGGGTTGGGCCAGGTGGCGACCGCGGCTTGGTTGGTGAGAACAGGTCTGAAGCCGCTCACCGATCTTCGCAACTGGGTCGCAGATGTGCGCCGGGGAGAGGCGCACGCAGCGAGCGTCGCCTGGCCCCGAGAAATCCGACCCATCGCGCAGGAGATTGAAGAGTTGGAGAGCCATGTGGATCGGCTGGTCGCCCGTGCGCGGGGTCAGGCGGCCGACTTGGCCCACGCGATCAAGACGCCCCTCACGGTCCTTCGCCAGATTGGCGAGAGTGCGGAGGGACCCGATGCTGAGCAGCTTTGCCGACAGAACGCCCGGATCGGCGCCGCCCTCGACCGCCATCTCGCGCGTGTGCGTGTCAACGGTCGGGGCAAGACCCGGGTGAATGTCGGCGCCGTGGTTGAGGATCTGAAACTGGCGTTGGACAAGACGCTGGATCTGAGAGACATCGCGCTGCGCCTTGAGCTGGCGGAGAATACCGTCGTCAGTTGCGATGAGAACGACCTTTATGAGATCGTGGGCAATCTGATGGACAACGCCAGCAAATGGGCGGCGGGCGAGATCCTCGTGTCCACGGCATCACGCAACGGCCGCGTGACCATCACCGTGGAAGAGGACGGGCCCGGGATCGGTCCAGAGGAGGTCGCATCGCTCCTCAAACGCGGGCATCGCGCGGACCAGCGGCAGGCCGGTCACGGCCTGGGCCTGTCCATCGTCAGCGAATTGGTTGAGCTTTATGCGGGCACGCTCAGCATCGAGCCGTCGATCAAGGGGGGCGCGCGGATGACGGTCGCGCTCCCAGCCGCGGGCCGGGAGGACTAACCCGCCTGCGGTCCGCCGATGCGCGGAAGGCCGCGCAGGTCCGTCACCTGACAGCAAAACGACAGCTACCCCCCACTACGACCCAAGGCGGGTTGGTTGCCAACCTATGGCCGGAGGATGCTGTCATGGACACCAATACGACGCACTCAACAGAGATGGGGATGGGGCACACCATGCCCGGCCCCATGGCGACAATGCCGTCCATGGAGCTCGTGGACCTCGCCGAGGTCACCCACACGGCCGTGCAAAGTGGCGACTGGTCGAACCCGGACACCTGGGCGGACGGGCGGATCCCCGATGATGCCGCGCGCGTGCATGTTCCGAGCGGCCTGACCGTCACGGTCGATGGCGAAGTCACGTCGTACCTCAAGACGGTACGGGTGGACGGCACGCTGACATTTGCGACCGACATCGACACCGAGCTTCGCGTGGACACGCTGGTCACCACACAGGGGAGCCAGTTGATCATCGGATCTGAGACCGCCCCGATCCAGGCGGATGTAACCGCAAAAATCGTCTTCGCCGATGACGGTCCCATTGATCAAAGCTGGGACCCGACGCTCGTGAGCCGTGGCGCCCTCCTCCACGGTCAGACGACGATTTTCGGTGCCGAGAAGCTGGCCTTCACCGCACTCGAAACGCCAGCCGTCGCGGGCGATCTGCAGATCACGCTGTCCATGGACCCCACCGGGTGGCGCGTCGGCGATGAGATCACCATCGCAGGGACGGACCCGGGCGATCCAACCGGCGACGAGGTCGTCACCATCACCGAGATCAGCGGCCGCACGATCACCTTCAACCAGCCGCTCCAAAGCGACCACGTCCCGCCCCGGGCCGACCTAGACGTCCACGTCGCGAACCTGACCCGGAACATCGAGTTCTCGTCCGAGAACAGCGATCCAGGCCATGCCGGTCACGTTATGTTCATGCACACCAACAACGCGGACATCCGGCATTTCAGCATGGAAGGCTTGGGCCGCACGGACAAAGCCGCCGGTGTGGACGATTGGCAATTGGTCAGCGAATCCGAAGGCTCGGTCGGGCCGGACCTGACCGAAGTGATCGACCTTGGCGGCGACAACGTCCGCGGCCGCTACTCCCTGCATTTCCACCGAGGGGGCGACGAGGGCCCCGCGGCCCGTGTCGAGGGCGCCGTGGTCCGCGACGATCCTGGCTGGGCATACGTAAACCACTCATCAAATGTCGATTTCATCGGCAACGTCTCGCACAACGTGGTCGGCGCGGCCTTCAACACCGAAGCGGGGGACGAAGTCGGCTCGTTCATCGGGAACATTGCCATTCGGACGTACAATCCGGACGGCAACCCAAACCCGCCGGACTTCGAGGTGAACGAGGATCAGTCGCCGGACATTCGAGTGCTGACGCAGGACTTTGGCTGGCAGGGCGACGGCTTCTGGTTCCACGGACCAGGCGTCACGGTGGACAACAACGTGGTCTCGGGCGCGTCCGGCCATGCCTACATCTACTGGCCGCTCGGCTTGGTGGAAGAGGGGCTGGGCGAGGCGCTCGGCTCCGTTGACGATCTCTCCTTCGATGTCCGCCCGAAACAAATCCCCGTCCCGAGCTTCGACGGCAATATCGCCTATGGAGCGCCAAAAGCGCTCACCATTGCGTATCTTCACACCGACAACCGCGACGACAACGACGAGTTTCACGAGAGCGAGGGGCTGCTGGGCGAGGTTCCACAGTCATACGAAGAACAGCTTCAGTCCACGTTCTCGAACTTCACCGCCTGGAACATCGACCTCAACGCGATTGCCGCCCCCTATTCCGGGCGCCTGACGTTCGAGAACATAGACATCATCGGGACCGGAGCGGAAGGCTCCGTCGGACTGAAGCTCGATCAGTTCGACAACGAGAACGACATCACGGTCCAGGATGTGACGATCGACGGCTTCGACATCGGCCTTGCGGCGCCGCGGCAGGGCGAGGGGCTCATCGATGGCGGACAGATCGTGGCGGGCGTGTCGGATATCCGCATCAGCATGCCGGACGGCGCGCCGCGGGACCTGGATTTGCGCAACATCGAGTATCTGTCAGAAAGCCTGATCTACACCGATCTCTCCGAGCGGGTGAATGTCAGCATGGAGGCGGCCCACGATCTTGGTCTCGCCGGAGGTCTCTTTGGCGATGAAGAGGGTTTCTTCGACGAACCCAATCTGCTGAACGTCCCGCCCATCTTCCTCCCTGACCGGATCACGTATGAAACGCCCGAGGCTGAGGTCGTGGGCCTTTACTTCGATCTTCAGGCACCGGACTTTGTCCCGGTTGTGCGGGGAGGAGAGCTGTCGCAGTTCGTGCCGGACGACATTGTCGGGCTGACCAATGCCGAGCTGTATCAGCAGTTTGGCTTTTCAGCCGGGGGCGCTGTTGCCGCCGGTGTGTCGACCCCCGAATATCTCGCGGGAGGATACGCCGGAACGCCCCTCCCTGAAACCTATCCACCGTCTCCCGCCGCCTATTGGACTGAATTTCTCGCCGAATTTGGCGTCGACATCCCTTGGGCCCCCTCCGAAGGCGGTACCGGCCCGATGCCAGGCGATCCGCCCTCCTCGGGCTCTGGCGCCGGCGGCGACGATGCCCCGGACGACGAAGCCCCAGGCGCCGGCGCGGGAGACGACGGCGGTGCGTCGGACGACGCCGAAAGCCCAAACGACGATGTCTCTGACGAGGGTGACATCGATGAAGCGGGCGAAGACGACAGGGACGAATTGGATAGACTGGCCGATGAGGCACGCGACGAAGACGAGTTCTCCGACCCGGACGAGGATGACCCTTACGACGAGCCGAAGCCTGACACGGACATCTTTGAGGAAAACGATCGCGAGGACTTGGACCGTCTGGCCGAAGACGAGCGCGACGAAGACGACTTCGCCTTTGCAGAAGAAGGCGATCCTGACGGGGACGACGACCGCTTGGAGGAGGAAGATGACCGCGAGGAACTGGACCGTCTCGCGGAGTTGGAACGCGACGAGGACGACTTCACCTTCGCCGATGAGGACGAGTTTTCTGCCGATGAAGATCCGTTGGCCGACGCGGTGGAGGATGACCGCGAACACCTGGACCGCCTCGCGGAGCGTGCACATGAGAAAGAAGAGCTCTGGATCAAAGACAACATAGAACCCATGATCGATTCGGATCATCCTCTATCGGATCTGTTGTCGAGGCTCTTGCGCCGCGACGAAGCCATCGATGAGCCCGACGATCGCAGCGAATGGGATGCGTTCGAAAGAGAAGAAGACCTGGCGGACTGCCTGTTCAACTTTGACTTCTGACGCTGCCATTCGAGCGGCAGAGAAGTGAGGGGCTTGCCTCTCTGGACCTACAGAAAACAGGTGGTTCAGTTTGTTTGAAGAGCTGGTCATCCCGCTCGGTTGAGCGGCAACCAGGATTGGTTGCGGCGTTTTTTAACAGGCCTGATCTGGCGTTTGCCCTTCCAGCAACGCATGCAGGCCATGCTCTTGGTGCGCCCCCAACGCTTCGCCCCCCCGGTTTCGGGCGGCGGTGATCTCGTTCGGGTCTGCGCGCCGAATGAAGGGGGTTGCTTCCGTCTCGTTGGGGCCCTCGATGAAGCGGTTGAGTGCCGTTTGGAGGTCGACCGGGGA
>JBCCWM010000244.1:0-7013 GCA_039193505.1 Pseudomonadota bacterium
ACCCCCAGGACGAACACTTGGCGCGAGGCCCAGATCGCCTCCGCCGCCGCCTTCAGCGCCTCCGCATCGATCCCGGCGAAGGTCTCCTCGACATTGCGGAGCGCGGCCTCCGCCATATCGGCATAAAGCCCGCCCAGATCCCCCGATTTCCGGATGTCCTGAAGCCACCGCGCGCGGTCCGGAAAGCTGAGCGCGCCCTGCCGGATCGCCTCCCGAAAGGGCGCCCGAAAGTCCTCATACCCCTCGAACCCCACCTGCCGGGCCATCCGCACGAAGGTGTTGGGCTTGACGTTCGCCGCCTCCGCGATCTCGCGCACCGTCGAGACGCCCACATCATTGGGGTTCTCCAGCACATAGCGCGCCGCCTTCTGCGCCTCGGGCGTCAGCGCGTCCCATTCCTGTGCGAGGCGGTCGAGAACGTGAGATGATACGTTTGTGTCGTTCATGATTGACAGTGGTACAGGCGTACACTTAGCCTGTCGAGCAGTTTCACCGTCCAAGGATGCACGCCGATGTCGGACAAGGCCCTTCCCAGCCACGCCCGCGTGGTCATCGTCGGCGGCGGCATCATGGGCGTTGGCCTCGCCTACCACCTCGCGCATGAGGGCTGGGGGCCGGAGACCGTCCTCCTCGAAAAGGCGGAGCTCACCAGCGGCTCGACCTGGCACGCCGCGGGCCAGATCACCCAGTCGACGAGCAGCTTCAGCCTCGGCAAATGCGTCGACTACAACATCGGCCTCTATTCGGGCGCGCTCGAAGCCGAGACCGGCCAGGCCGTCACCTGGCATGGCTGCGGCTCGTTCCGCCTCGCCTATTCCGAGGACGAAATGGACTGGCTCCGCCACACCCTCTCCGTGGGCCGGACCCTCGGCTTCCGGATGGAGCTCGTCCCCCCCGCCCGCATCGCGGAGCTGCACCCGTTCTACAATCTCGAGGGCGTGCTCGGCGCGCTCCACACCCCCGATGACGGCCATGTCGACCCCACCAACGTGACCATGGCGATGGCCGCCGGCGCCCGCGCCCGGGGCGTGCGCATCCACCGCCGCTGCCGCGCCACCGACATCCGCCAAATGCCAGGCGGCGACTGGCGGGTCGAGACCGAACAGGGCCCGATCCTCTGCGAGCATGTGGTCAACGCGGGCGGCACCTATGCCCGCCAGATGGGCGCATGGTCGGGGCTCGAGCTCCCGATGACCTCCATGACCCACCACTACTTCGTCACCGAAGAGGTGCCGGCCTTCCGCGACCTCCCCCGCGAACTGCCCGTGATCCGCGACGACCGCAAAGTCTCGGGCTACATCCGGATGGAGCAAAAGCGGGGCCTCATCGGCATCTACGAGAAGACAAACCCCAACACAGTCTGGGAGGATCACTGCCCCTGGGAGGCCGAGAACGAGCTCTTCGACCCCGACTACGACCGCGTCCTCCCCTGGCTCGAGGAGAGCCTCAACCGCATGCCGGTTCTCGCCGATCTCGGCATCACCCGCGATGTCCACGGCGCGATCAGCCACCCGCCCGACGGCAACCCTCTGATCGGACCGGCCCAGGGGGCGGAGCGCTACTGGTGTTGTTGCGGCACGCAGATCGGCATCGGCTGGGGCCCGGGCCTCACGCGGGAACTCGCCCGCTGGATGGTCCACGGTGCCGCAGACATCTCGATGCGGGACTACGACCCCCGCCGCTTCGGCCGCTACGCCACCAAGGACTGGCAGATCGTCAAAGCGAAGGAGGACTACACCCTCCGCCACGAGATCCCCTACCCGCATTTCAACCGGCTCGCCGGCCGCCCGCTGAAACCCTCCCCCCTCCACGACACGCTCGCCGCCAAAGGCGCAGTCCACGAGGAGGTCTTCGGCTTTGAGCGCCCGCGCTGGTTCGCCAAGGCCGGCATTCCGCAGCGCGACCACTATTCCTTCCGCCGCACGGAGGTCGACACCCTCGTCGCCGAGGAGGTCCGCGCCGTGCGCGAGCGCGCGGGCCTCATGGACGTCACCGCCTTCACCAAAGTCCTGGTCGAGGGCCCGGGCGCCCACGCCCTCCTCGACCGCCTGACCGCCAACCGCATGCCGAAGAAACAGGGCTCCATCACGCTGACCCACATGCTGACGGAGGGCGGCCGGATCGAGCTCGAGACAACCCTCGTCCGCCTCGGCGCAGAGCGGTTCTATCTCGTCTGCGCCGCCTTTTTCGAGCAGCGCCTCCTCGACCACCTCGCCCGGCACGCGACGCCCGACGTCACCGTCACATCCGTCTCCGAAGCCTGGTCGGCCCTCGCGCTCAACGGCCCCCGCGCCCGCGACGTCCTCGCCGCCACCACCGAGGCCCGCCTCGACAACGCCGCCTTCCGCTGGCTCTCTGCGCAACAGATCACCGTCGCGGGCCACCGGCTCTGGGCACTCCGCATGTCCTACGCGGGCGAGCTCGGGTGGGAGCTGCACATGCCGAACGCCGCCTGCCCCGACGTCTACAGGGCCCTCTGGTCCGCCGGCACCGCCCACGGCATCGCCGACTATGGCAGCTTTGCCATGAACGCGCTGCGGATGGAAAAGGCCTTCAAAGGCGCGGGCGAGCTCACCAACGAAGTGACCCTCGCCGAGGCCGATGTCCTGCGCTTCGCGCGGACCGACAAGGACTATCTCGGCCGCGACCGCACCCTCACGCCCGCCCGTCGCTGGGTCTGCGCCTATCTCGAGATCGCGCCCGATGGCGAGATCGACGGCCATGGCGGCGAGGCCGTCCTGCAGGACGGGGCGGTCATCGGCTCCACCGCCTCGGTCGCCTTCGGGCCCACCGTCGGCAAGATCCTCGCCTTCGCCTACATCCGCCCCGACGCCGCCGCGCCCGGCACCGCCCTCGAGGTCGTCATCCACGGCATCCCTCGGCCAGCCCGCGTCCTCGGCGCCCCCGCCTACGATCCGGAGAGCCTGAAGCCCCGCGCCGACGCGCTCACGGTGCCGGCCTGATGGACGGCGACACCCTCCTCAGCGCCCCCGCGCTGGCGACGCGCCCCGGGATCAAGCGCCTCCGTCTCTGGCATGTGCCGCTCACCAGCCACACGACCTATTACATGGCCGCGGGCAAGACCTGCGACACCGTCGAGACAGTGGTCCTCGCCGTCGACACCGACACGGGCGTCACCGGCTGGGGAGAGGTCTGCCCGATCCCCCACTACCTCCCGGCCTATGCCCGCGGCGTCGCGCCCGCCCTGGCAGAGCTCGCCCCGATCCTCATCGGCGCCGACCCCCTCGGGCCGGAGGCCGTCATGGCATCCGCGGATGCCTGGCTCCCCGGTCACGGCTATGCCAAATCCGCGCTCGACATTGCGCTTTGGGACATCACCGGGCAGAGTGCGGGACTGCCGCTCACAGCCCTTCTCGGCGGCCGGCGGCAGCGGGATCTGCCGCTCTACCACTCGATCACCAGCGTCGCACCGGACGAGATGGCCCGCATCGCCCGCGACGCCCAGTCCCGCGGCATCACCCAGTTCCAGGCCAAACTCGGCGCCAGCGGCGACTGGCAGACCGACGCCGAGCGCCTGATCAAAGTGCGCGAGGCCGTCGGCCCCGGCCCGATCGTCTATGGCGACTGGAACTGCGGCGCGACAGCGCTCGACGCGACCCGCACCGGGCGCGCCGTCGCCCATCTCGACGTCATGCTCGAGCAGCCCTGCGCGACGCTCGCCGACTGCGCCCGGGTCCGCGCCGCGACAGGCCTGCCGATGAAGCTCGACGAGCTCGTCCACGACACCGAGAGCCTGCTGGAGGCCCATCGCCTCGGCCTCCTCGATGCGGCCGCCATGAAGCTCTCCAAGTTCGGCGGCCTCTCCCCCACCCGCCGGGCGCGCGACCTCACCCTGCATCTCGGCGCCAAGATGTGCGTCGAGGACACCTGGGGCAGCGACATCGCCACCGCGGCCCTCCTCCATCTCGGCGCCGCCACGGCGCCCGACCGCGTCCTCAACGTCTGCGACCTCTCGGGCTATGTCGCCCCCGGCCTCGCCCCGGACGCGCCCACCCGCCTCGACGGCCGCATCGCCCCGCCCGACGCCCCCGGCCTCGGCATCACGGTCGACGCAGACGCCCTCGGCCCGCCCGACGTGATCCTGTGACCGAACCCCGACGCCCCGACACGCATCGCACCCCACGACGCACCCGGCCTCGCCCTCACAGACACCACAGTGCCCGGCCCATCCGACATGGTCCTGCGACCAAGGGCCGACGCGCCGACACACATCGCACCCCGCGACGCCCCCGGCCTCGCCCTCAAAGAAACAACGGCCATCGAGCCACCGGACATGGCCCTGTGACGGACGCCCGCCCCGGCCAGCGCCCTCGCTGGAGGGCTCAGGCCTCGGCATCACGGTCACCACGGCCCTCGGCTCGCAGACATGGTCCTGCGACCAACGCCCGACGCCCCGACACGCCTCAGCGGCCGCACCGCACCTCGCGGCGCCCCCAACCTCGTCATCACAGACACCACAGCCCTCGGCCCGCCCGACATGGTTGTGCGACCAACGCCCAATGCCCGCCGCCCAATGCTGCGTCATCGCCGGGCGCGTCGAGCAACCATGCGCGTCCGGGCACCCGCAAAAGCCAGCCGACAGAGCCGCGACACAGTCCCGCCCAAACCGGCTGCACGACCTCTGGGCCAAACCCCGCGCCCCAAAACCCGGACCCAAGCGCCCAACGACGCGCTGGGCGCTTCTGTCCGGCGCGGATCGGCCCTATGATCGTGCCATCCAGCCCTAAATTGTCGGACCCACGCCCATGAACCGCCTCCACACCCAGTCCGAGTGGATCGCCCGCGCCGGCGCGGTCCTGCCTGCTGCGGGCTTCGGCAATTTCGACCCCGGGATCGTCATCGCCAGGGGCGAGGGCGCCCGGGTCTGGGACGAAGACGGCAGGGAGTACATCGACTACCTCATCGGCTCCGGCCCAATGCTCGTCGGTCACGGCCATCCGGAGGTCATGGAGGCCGTCCTCCACCAACTCCCCCACGGCATGACCTTCTTTGCCAACAACGCCCGCGGGATCGAGCTGGCCGAAGCCATCGCCGCCGCCGTCCCCTGCTGCGAGCAGGTCCGCTTCGTCACCTCGGGCGGCGAGGCCGACATGTACGCCATCCGCCTCGCCCGCGCCTACACCGGCAAGCCCAAGATCCTCAAATTCGAAGGCGGCTATCACGGGATGAGCGCCGAGGCGCAGATGAGCCTCGCCCCCGCCCGCCAGGTCAACTTTCCGACGCCCGTCCCCGACAGCGCCGGCATCCCCGAAGGTGTGGCCGCAGACGTCCTCGTCGCGCCTTTCAACGACCTCGGGGCAACCGCCTCGATCCTTGCTGAGACAGACGACATCGCCGGGATCATCGTGGAGCCGCTCCAGCGCATCATCCCGCCCGCGCCGGGCTTCCTCGAGGGCCTCCGCGCCCTCTGCGACCGCCAGGGGCTCCTCCTCATCTTCGACGAGATCGTCACGGGCTTCCGCCTCGCCTATGGCGGCGCGCAGGAGCGCTACGGCGTCACCCCCGACATCTGCACCCTCGGCAAGGTGATCGGCGGCGGCTTCCCCCTCGCAGCACTCGGCGCCTCCGCCGAGATCATGGCCCATTTCGACAAAGCCGCCGTCGGCACGGACAAGTGGCTGATGCAGCTCGGCACCCTCTCCGGCAACCCGGTCGCCGCCGCCGCAGGCCTCAAAACCCTCGAGATCCTCAGCCGCCCGGGCCAGTACGACCGCCTCCGCACGATCGGTGGGTCGCTCATCGAGATGCAGGCGGCCGCCCTCGCCGCCCATGGCATTCCGGCCCAGATCTGCGGCGATCCCACCCTCTTCGACATCTACTTCAGCGACGCAGCCGTCACCGACTATCGCACGGCCAAACACCAGATTCCCCACAGAAGCACCGTCTGGAACGACACCCTCCGAGCCAACGGCGTCTTCAAGTCGCCAGGCAAACTCTACCCGTCCCTCGCCCTCACCGAGGCCGACCTCGCCACCACCCGAGACGCCGTGTACGCCGCCGCCGCAGCCGTCGCCACCGGGTAGTCGTTTGGTTCGAAATCATGGCCACTTAACATCTACAATAGCGTCACGATGAGCAAGTAAGGTATTATGAAGGCAGTAAGCAGGCTCAGAGTCTGAACAAGCGCCAGATCTATACCTGATTTTATCGCCTTTTTCATTGCTGGGATCCTAGCAGCGTCTCCAGACACCAATACAGTCCGATCACCCGTGCTAAGCGCCGCGATATCGAGGCCAAGTCGCATGCCCACGCCCTTCTGCTCAAACGACGGGGCAAAGTCGCTGTCTTTCAGTTCCCGCCCAGAAACCGGACTGCTCGGTGGCCGCCACCCCCGGACCCTTCAAGTCCCACGACGAACCGCAAAACGCTCCAGTTTGGCCGGCTCGCGCAGCCATTCTTCGCTCGCTTGAAAGGGCTTCTCCCCACCAGTGGAGCAGGTTCTCACCACTCGGGTTCCCATTCGGCGGCCGAGAACTGGTTTTCGCATTCGTCGCGTGGGAGGGCGTCGAGGGCGGTTGCTGCGGCGTCCCAGAGAACATCGCAGGTGCGGGCGGCGGCCTTTCGGAGGAGCGCTTTGAGCGTGGCGAAGGCGGTCTCGATTGGATTGAAGTCGGGACTTTATGGCGGCAGGGAGCGCAGCTCTCCGCGCCGCCGGTCTCGATGGCTTCGCGCACCGCGCGGCTCTCGTGGCTGCCAAGCTTGTCCATGATCACGACGTCGCCGGGGCTCAGCACCGGGACCGGCACGTTTTCGACCGAGGCGAGGATGCTCCCGCCGTTGATCGGGCCGTCGATGACCCTGGGCGCGTCGATGCCCGACAGGCGCAGCCCCGCCACGAATGGTGTCACGTTAGTGTCCAAGCTCATTTGCGGGTTCGGTCGCGGGGCGACGGCTGCTCTTTGGGTTTGGTCTGTGTAGAGCTGTGGCGTGGTTATGTCGTTCCTTTTTGACCGTTGGGGTCGTGCGGTGTGGCGCAGGCGCGCCGCGGTGGG
>JBCCWM010000245.1:0-6973 GCA_039193505.1 Pseudomonadota bacterium
CGAGAGCAGCGAGAGCGATGGCCGAGAGGAACACCTTGGGGCACCGGTGGTAGCGCCTTGCCACCCGCCGCCAATCCTTGAGCCTGCCGAACATGATCCTATCCGGTTCCGCCGCGTGTATCGGCGCTTGTCGTGTTTGACAGGCTTCTTCAATTGTGTCCGGCCAGGGATGCAGGGGCGTATCTCTTTGTCTTTCAGAGCTTCTCTGAACCAGTCTGCGTCATAGCCTCGATCCCCGAGCAGCCAGTCGACCTTTGGCAGACCGCTGAGCAGCGCCCGTGCGGCGATGTGATCGCTGACCTGTCCGGCGGTGACGAACAGGTCAATCGGTCGTGCTCGGCTGTCGCAAATGGCATGCAGCTTTGTGTTCATGCCGCCTTTGGTTCGGTCGATCAGGCGACCGCGCCCCCCTGTTTCACGCCGAGACTGGTCGCCGTTCGATGGGCCTTGAAGTATGTCGCGTCGATCATCACGGTCTTCTGCCCGCCGTGTTCGGCGACCAGCCCCGACATCCTACGAGCGAAGATGCCCTTCTCGCTCCAGCGCTTCCGACGGCTGAAGAGCGTTTTATGCGGACCGTAGGCGGCAGGAGCATCGCGCCATCTTAACCCGTTGCGATTGATGAAGATAATGCAACTCAGAACTCGCTGATCGTCGACCCGAGGCGTGCCATGTGACTTGGGAAGAAAAGGTTCCGGACGTGCCATCTGCGCGTCGGTCAGCCAGAAAAGGTCGCTCATTTCCCCGCTCCATTTTCCAAGACGCGAAGCACGACACTCAACGGCGATCAATGCGTCCTGACCCTAGGGCGTCAGTCCGAGCAGCAACAGGCTGAACCAGACAATCGTGCCGCCGGCGAGAATCTGAAGGCCTGGCACCGCCGCATGGGCCGGTGTTCCGAGAAGGCCGGCGGATGTGAACGCGGCGCCGCGGGCGACAATGCTGGAGGCCGCCACACCGCTTGTCAGGGCTGCGGTCCCGAGGCCCATCACAAGGACCGCTGCCGCACCGGCGGCCTTCAGATCCATTTGCCACGCGATCACAAGAAGGAAGATTGCGCCGGTGCAGGGCCGGATTGCGATGCTGCCGATGAGCGCCAAGGCGGCACGTACGGAGCCGAGCGCTGCAACGTCGCTCGACGAGAGGGCGTGTGCGCTGCATCCGCATGTCGAGCCGGTTTCCTTTTTGTGTCGGTCGCCTGAGGCCAGTGTCCGAACGCCGCGCCACGCGAGGAGGCAGCCGATGCTTGCGATGGCCACGTAGCTCACCGGCGCGAGGTAGTCCTCAGCCAAGATCGACACCTGCTTGCCGGCACCCTCCAAAAACACGAAGCCTCCATAAACCAGCACAATCGCCCAGAGGGCTTGAGCGAGGCTCGAGCAAACGGCGACTGCGATGAGGCGTCCGAGAGGCACGGAGGAGCCGATGCCGACGCTGCCCACGAGATACTTGCCGTGCCCGGGGCCCACCGCATGCACGAACCCATAGGCGCCCGCCGCCGCGAGGAGCGCGATGTAGGCGCCGAGATCGCCCGACCGGAGTGCCAGAACGGCCGCAGCCATCTCGTTCTGAAAGCCGCGCTGCTGATCTGCGGCCCAAAGCGTCAAACCTCTGAGATCCAGAAAGACCCACACAACGAGCGCGACCGACACGATCAACAGGACAAGACCGGCTAGGCGCATTGAAGGACAATCCTGTCTGCAAAGAGCGCGCCGACATTGTCGATCGACGGGGTCTCCTCGCGGCTGAGGTCGAACAGGGTGGCCTGGAGGGACGCTGCCTGCCCGTCCGGGTCGAAGGGGATCACATCCGTCGAGCAGTCGGAGGCGCGGCCGAGAAACTCCGGTCGCTTGGTCGCAGAGAAAGCGTAGAAGTACGTGGCCTCGTAGAAGGCGATCTCGGCGGCGCGCCCCGAAAGATCCACCGGCTGGAGGAGGTCGCGCCGAAAGGTCACCCGCAGCCGATCCCCGGTCAGGTGCACGTCGAAGGACACCGGTCGCGCCAGAGGGATGTCGGATCCTGCAACGGAGAGGTGCGCGGACCCTGTGAACCCGTCCGACCAGTCGGCCTCGTGCGCGATCACGCGTGCGCGGTCCGCGTCGGAGAGCTGCATGCGCGCATCCGGGGTCACACCGAGCGCTGCCAGGATGTAGAGGCTCTCGAACGGGTCGTAGAGCCACGTGACCTCCAGCGCTTCGAGCACGCTGCCATCCCGGATCACCACGTCAACGCCGCCGTCGACGAAGACATGCGGATGCGAGGACGCGCCGTGCGCGACGAGCGCAAGGCTCAACACGCCTGTGGCACAGCCTGTCCTGAGCGTGTTCATCATGGCGCTGCCGCTTCGACAGCGCCCCGCGCGGCGGCGAAGGGCCGCAAGGCTGGCAGAAGACGCGTCAGGATCGCCGCGGCTTCCTCGCGCTCCTCCCCGCCCACGATCAGGACGAGGCGTGTCGTGCCGATCCCATCGGGCCACTGCTCGAGGCGGCGCAAAGGGCTTGCGACATGGCCCACGACATGGACGACGCCGGGCCGTCCCGGAGTGTCCGCGAGCTGCACGAGGCCCTTCATGCGAAGAAGGTTCGCGCCGAGGCCGGTGCGAAGCGCCCAAATCGCCGTCTCGAGCGCCTGCTCTTCGATCGGCACGTGGGTCTCAAAACAAAACGCTGTGGCGGTGTCCCCGTGCCGGTTCACGTCATGGCGGTGGGCATGCGTGTGAGTGTGCCCGGTCGCGACCTCAGGCAGATGCGCCGCGGCCGCAAATGCTGAGAAGACGTCTCTCGCCGTCACCTCCCGACCCGGCCGAATGCAGGCGACCGGGTTTCTCGCGGCGAGATCCTCGCACAGCCTCTCCACATCGCGGCGGGAGGCCGGATCCCGCGCGAGATCGTCCTTCGTGATCAGGAGCAAGTCGGCAAGGGCGACTTGCCGGCGGGCCTCCTCAAATTGCTCAAGTGCATGCGCCCCGTTCACAGCGTCGACGAGCGTGATCACTCCGTCGATCGCAAACCGATCGAGCATCGTCCGCGTGGACAAGAAAGTGCGAAGGACTGGACCCGGATCCGCGAGCCCGGTGGTCTCAATCACAATGCGCGAGAAGGCCGGACCCACCCCGCGCTCCGCCTCGTCCAACAGCCGCACCAAGGTCAGCGTGACGTCGCCCGAGACGGTGCAGCAGAGGCACCCCGTCGTGGTGGCAAAGGCGCGATCCTCGATGGTCTCGACCAAGTGTCCGTCGACATCAGCCTCGCCGAACTCATTGACGATCACGGCAGTGTCCGCGAAGCCCGGTTCGGCCAGCACACGGTTGAGGAGCGTGGTCTTCCCGGCGCCGAGAAACCCCGTCAGGATGGTGACAGGAATGCGCGTCACGGTGCGGGTACCAGCGCGTCAACGTCCGTGGCCTCCACATCGGAAATGGGCTTCGCGATCCGCCAGTCGAGGAGCGAGCCGTCGACATGACGCGCGGTGATGACCGTCTCGACCGGGGGGCAGTCGGGCTCGTGACAGCGGAGTTCGGCGACGGCGAGGGATGTGGTCTCGGGCAGGTTAAAACGCTCGGCGACATGCGCCTTAATCCGTCGGACAGCCGCTCCATCCGGGCGAGGTCGATCAAATAGGCCTGGCATCTGTCTCTCCTGCCCAAAGCGGGGCCCAGAGGACGGACCCGCGCGCATCGCCGATCAGAATGTGCGAGCGCGACGCTGTCACAGCGATCGCCGTCACCTCTGTGCCCGTCGAACCGCGCAGAACGATCCCGTCCTTGGTGTCGTCCATCTCACCGAGCAGGACCGCACCATCCTGGAACCCAGCGAGCACGGCCGCCTCGCCCGGAAAGGTCTGCACGACCGTCGCGAGCTGCTTGCCGCCATGTGCGACGCAGAGCGGCGCACGGCCAAGGGGCCCCTCTTTTCCGTCGAAGGGCCAGCAGATGGCCTCATCGGCCCCGGAAGTGGCGAGATGCGGCGTCGTGCCAACCCAGGTAAAGCTTTTGATCTTGGCGGGGTATCCGCCCATCTGCATGTCGATCTTGTCGCGCAGGCGCCACCCGTGGAGGGCGTTTTCCTGCATCGCAGAGACGAGGAACTTTCCGTCCGGGCTGAAGGTGACCATGCCGTGGGAGCCTTTCCAGACGAGCTTCGAGGCCTTCCAGCGCCGATCCCCCCGCTCCCAGATCGTGATGCCGCCGTAATGGCCGACCGCCAGCCGTTTGCCCTTGGCGTCAAAGGCGAGCCCGCCTACGGTGCTCGGATGCTCGAACGTGAGTGCCTTGGACGCGCCACCGGTCCAGACATGGACGATGCGGCCGGACGAGCAGGCCCGAATGCCTCGGTGTGCGGCCACGCAATCGACCCATCTGGTGCCGAAATCGGCGATCTCCTGGACCTCGCCTTGGAGTGAGACGCGAAGAAACCGCCCGTCATCGCCCCCCGTCAAAACATGGTCGCCGTCTGGTGCCATGGCCAGGACCGCGCCGCGATGCGCGTGCGCGACCAGCGGCGTCAGACCGTGCCGGAACATCCGCACCGTTCCGTCGCCGAAACTTGCAGCGACGGCGTCGCCTATGTCCACCGCAGCGGTGACGGGCGCGCCGAGCTCAAGTCTGAGCCCCCGCTTTTCAAGTGAAGTCTCCGCAAACCCTCCACGCCGCCCGGTGCGGCGCGGAGCATCTGCGGTTACGCCGCCTGACACGCCTCAAAGCCCTCCTTCAGACCCATGCTGTCGAGGTCGCGGCCGATGAAGACCACACGAGAGTTGCGCGGCTTGCCGTCCGGCCACGGCCCCATCGGTGAGCCATCCATCAGCATGTGAACCCCTTGGAACACGTAACGGTCGTCCCGCCCGGCAAAGTCGAGGATGCCCTTCGAGCGCAGGATGTCCTGTCCGCGCTCTTGGAGGAGCTTGCCGAACCAGGCCTGGAACTTGTCGAGATCGAGCGGCGTCTCCGAAACGAAGGACACGCTCTTCACATCGTCGTCATGCTCGTGGTCATGATCGGAGGTCAGAAAGTCAGGCTCCACAGCCAACACCCGGTCGAGGCTGAAGGCGTTGAGCCCGATCACCTCGTCGAGCTCGGCCCCACAGCGCTCTGTCTGGATGATCTTGGCATAGGGGTTGATCCGGCGGATGCGCGCCTCCACACGCTCGAGACCTTCACCCTTCACAAGATCCGTTTTGTTGAGAAGCACGATGTCGGCAAAGGCTATCTGCTCCTCTGCCTCGTGATGTTCGCCGAGCTGCCCGTCGAGATGAACGGCATCCGCGACGGTTACGATCGCATCGAGGCGGGTGCGGTCGGCAACGTCCTGGTCGACAAAGAACGTCTGCGCGACCGGGGCCGGATCGGCGAGGCCGGTTGTCTCGACAATGATGGCGTCGAACTTGTCCGCACGTTTCATCAGCCCACCGAGGATGCGAATGAGATCGCCGCGCACGGTGCAGCAGATGCAGCCATTGTTCATCTCGAAGACCTCTTCGTCGGCATCGACCACGAGATCGTTGTCGATGCCTTCCTCACCGAACTCGTTGACGATGACGGCATAGCGCTTGCCGTGACGTTCCGTCAGGATCCGGTTCAAGAGCGTCGTTTTGCCGGCACCCAGAAAGCCGGTGAGCACAGTGACGGGAATTTGGGGCGTCTGATCCATCTTGTGTCTTTCAGGAAACGGCGCCGTCTGCGTGACAGTCCACGCAGCGGCCGTGAACCTCGATGACGGAGCGGTCGGGCCTGAACCCTGTGCGTTCGGAAAGCGCGGCAATGCCGAGGGTGAGATGCTCGTCCACGTGCTCCGTAGTGGCGCCGCAGGCGTCGCAGATCTCAAACACCGCTGTCTCGCCATGATGTGGGTCGCAACAGACCGTCCACGCATTGAGCGATTCGATGCGGTGGATGCGGCCATCAGCGAGCAACTTGTCGAGAGCACGGTAAACCGTCGTCGGCGCCGTCACACCCTCAGCGCGCAAGCCCGCAAGGATGTCGTATGCCGAGAGCGGCTTGTGCTGTGACCTCAGGTATGCCAGCACACGCTCTGCGTGGGTGCGCCGTTCTGAACTTGACGCCATAGTGGTCTCCAAGCGCATCGCCTCTTGACCGTCGTTAACAGGTCTGCGTAGCTGCAGCAATGTTATAACGTTACAGTCGACGCCATGCGCAATCTCCACCCCGCCCGACCAATCCTGTCGATTTGCCTGACCTGCCGCGATGGCAGAGAGGGGTATGAGACGGACAGGCGTGGCGGCACGCGTCTGGCGGAGGCCGTCGTCGAGCGCTTGGATGGCAGGGCGCCCGGCTTCCAGCTCCGCGGGGTGCGCTGCATGAGCCAGTGCAAGCGGGCCTGTGTCGCCACTCTCACCGCGCCGGATCGATTTTCATACGTGTTTGGCGATCTCGATCCCGAGTGTCCCGAACACAGCGACGCCTTGCTCGCCCTGCCGGCGCCCTATCTCGCGGCCCCCGAAGGATTTCTGCGCCGCGACGAGCGTCCTGAACCTCTTCGCGCGCGGATCCTGGGCCGCTTGCCCCCGCCCGACACCGCGTCCGACCTCGTGACGCTGCTCGCGCCGGAGGCTCGGGCCTCCCATCCGGGCGAGAGATCCTCGGTCGGGAGCGGGGACGACGCGTCGTCGTCCAGTGCAGGCGGCGAGAGGGCGCGGCTATGAGAGACAGTGTTGATCCTGCGCCGGATCACCGCAGCACCCATGCGGCCGCGAGCCTTTCGGTCCGGGAGGCGAGCTGGCGCGCCGCGCGCTCCGGGAAGACGATCCTTCATCCGACGAGCTTCGAGCTCGGCGCCGGCAGAGTTCTCGGCGTGGTTGGGCCGAACGGCGCCGGGAAATCCACGCTGTTGCGGCTGCTCTACCGGTTCCACCGGCCGACATCCGGGACCGTGTCCGTCGATGGCGATGACATCTGGACGCTCTCCGCCCGCACCACAGCACTGCGAGTTGCCGCCGTGCTGCAAGAGCAGCCGAC
>JBCCWM010000246.1:0-6937 GCA_039193505.1 Pseudomonadota bacterium
CCCGTCGCTCCGCGGCCTTCCAGACCCTCGCTCGTCACACGAGCCTCTTCTTCGCCGAGCCGGCCATCCCCCGCCCCCGAGGTCTTCCGCTCAGGACCGTCTCGGCCGAAAGCGACAGCCCGCAAACCTGGGTGCCGCCTCGGCTCGCCACTCCCATGTCGCTTTACACACGCGCAGCGTCACCCGGAAGAACGAATCTAGGCCCACCGCCGAAGCACTCGACGTCGAAACTCGGTTTGGGCGATGTTCTCTCGGCGCCCTGCTGATGAGCCGCGGCGCGCCATCGGGCCGCGCGACACGAGCGAATGAGTTCGCGCTCGCGGTCGATGCCGCAAAACGCGCAGCCGTTCTCTCTCGGGAGCGCTTGCATCGGCAGGTCAAGGGTGCGGGAGACGGGCGACACGACGGCGTGGAGCGCCGCGTTCGCCAGTGCCCGCGATCCAATCGCGCGCTCTCGAGCTCCCTGGAAACGCGCCGACCGCGTCGCTGCCAAAGGCATCGAGCACCGCGCACCATGCCGACGCCATTGAGGCTGCCCGCAGAGACCGTATCGGCCGAGCGCGGCTGTGCGAAAGCGCTGACAGCCACGTGCCTTTCCCGGGACCGAGGGCTCGAGCAGTCGCTGGACGTCGGAGCCGGTGGCTCAGCCGCTCCGGGACCGTGGCCGGTTCCGGAATGGTCTCGACCGTCTAGTCGGCAGTCCAAGCCTCCAGCGTGCGCCCGCGGTCGACGCGGGTGCCACGGCCGCCAGCCGACGCAGACATGTCGGGATCCCGATCGACGAGACACCGATCGAGGGTCGACATCGCCTGAGGCCGGTTGCAACCTGCGGCCGGGCGGTCGAGCGCCGCGGCTTTGATTCGCTCCACCGCATCTGGCGAGGTGGTCTGCGGATGCCTCCCGCGGGTCGGCGCACGGTCCTTAATCCGTTACACCCCTCTGTCGGTGGCGAAGGAGGGCTCGACGTCTGGCCGGGGCGCGTCGGCGCGGCGTGCAGATCGGCCTCTTTCTACGAGAGTAGCGGAGAGAATGCCAAAACGCTGCAGCGCCACTTCGGTTAAAGCGTCACCTCGACCGGCCTTCCTCGCACTCGATGCCGGTCCCATCGGCGGGTCCTCCTTCCCAATGACAGAACTCTAAGGAAGCTGTGGGGCAGGTGGGCAAACCCGAGACTGCCCACGTGCGCCTCATGGGCACCTCTGTGCACCGGTAGACCACACTTTGCCTATAGCCGGTTGTTGGTCAGGAGCGTCATGGCGCCCTCAACCAATCCGGCGCTGTTCTCCGCCGCGGAGGAGTGCGCCACACTTTCTACGGCTCGAATGGTCTGAGCAGGCGCCAGTGCTGCTCCGGCAGCGCAGACGAGGGACGTGAGCAGGCGACCGGGCGGGTCATCCTATTCTCCCATCAGCTCTCCGGCTGAAAGATGCATCCCGTGCGGGCCACGGCCGGTGCGAGAAGCGCCCTACCGATCACCAGCGAGGGGATTTAGCCCTCCTCCAGAGGGCGGATACGGCCTATCTTCGCCCCATGAACGCTACAGATATCGTCTCATCGCTCGGCCTCGCGCCACACCCGGAAGGGGGGTGGTACCGCGAAACGTGGCGCGACGCCGGAACGCCGCGGGGGGCCGGGACGGCCATCTACTATCTTCTGGAGGAGGGGCAGCGCTCGCACTGGCACCGGGTCGATGCGGCCGAGATGTGGCATTGGTATGCGGGATGCGCGCTTTCGCTTCGGATCTGGGACGGCGCGACCGAGGTCGAGCACAGGCTCTACGGCCCGACACCGCTTCTGACCCAGCCGCAGATCCTGGTCCCGGCGGGCCAATGGCAGTCGGCCGAGCCCGTCGGACGTCCGGACGCGCCGCCCTGGGTCCTGGTCGGCTGCACAGTCGCACCAGCGTTTGCGTTCGAGGGCTTCGAGATGGCGCCACCTGACTGGAACCCGCCGGCTTAAGCCTTCTTCCCCGCCGCGCTTGAACGAAGCCGGGCGGACCTTTACAAAGAGCGCGGTCGCCACGGACGAGGATCGCCATGTTTGCCCGCTTATCCCTCACCCTGGTGTGTGTGTGCGCACTTGTAAGCGCCGCGCTGGCGACGCCTGCGCGTCTCGCCACCGGCGATGACAACGCCCTTGTTGACATCCCAAAGGCGGAGTGGATCAACCTCGTGCGAGGTCGGACGGTGATCTACAACATCGGTCCGAACGTTTGGGCGTTCGAAAGCTACCCGATGACAGGTCCCTTCGTGTCAATCAAACTCGCAGACGGGACATGCATGGACGGGACCTGGGAGCATGTGGATGGCGCCTTCTGTTTCCGATGGGAGAACCGGGAGTATTCCTGTTTTCGCCACGCGCGCGACGGGGCGGATATTCTGATCATCCCGGTCGTCGACGGCGTCCAGTCCGGCACTGTCCAGACCGTTTCTGCGATCACCGATGCGCCAGTTGGCTGCGGCTCCGACCTGATCAGCTGATGCCCCATCCCCCAGGTGCGGCGCGCGATGACGCGACGGAGGCCACGCTCCGCGCGCGCCTCGCCGAAATGCCGGTGGGGTACACACCGCGCACGCATCTCTGGAACGGCACCGCACCCGCCTACGTCAATCGGTTGATCGAGGAAGGGGCGCCCTACCTCCTCCAGCACGCCCACAACCCCGTCGACTGGTGGCCTTGGGGGCCTGCTGCGCTCGCCGAAGCCGCACGGCGCGACTGCCCGATTTTCCTCTCGGCGGGGTATGCCACATGCCATTGGTGCCATGTCATGGAGGAAGAATGCTTCGACAATGAAGTCGTGGCGGAGGCGCTCAACACCGACTTCGTCGCCATCAAGCTCGACCGGGAGCAGCGCCCGGACATCGACCAGATCTACATCCTGGCCACCACACTCCAGCACCGCCATGCCGGATGGCCGAACTCGGTATGGCTGACGCCCGACGGTCGGCCGTTCCACTCGGGCACTTACTTTCGTCCGCCGGAGTTTCTGGCGCTCCTCAAAGCCATTGCGACCGCATGGTCTGGGCAGAAGCGCGTGGAGCTCGACCGAGTGGCGGGCGAACTGTCGCGGGCGGTTCGGGCCATGGGTGAGGCGAGCGCGCCCACGGCCGAACTCACAACTGCACCCGAGGCCGCGCTCCTCCACCTGGTCGAGCATCACAATGCAGACGAGGGTGGATTTTCCCGCGCCACGCAGTTCCCGCAGGAGACTTATCTTCTGTTCCTCCTCGATCACTGGCGGCGGAGTGGCGACGCCCGCGCGCTCGACGTGGCGCTGCGGAGCCTGACGGCGATGGAGGCCGGCGGTCTCCACGATCAGATCGGCGGCGGGTTTCACCGCTACACCGTCGATGTGAACTGGCGCACGCCGCATTTCGAAAAGATGCTCTACACTCAAGCCCAAATGCTCGCCTGCCTCACTGAGGCGTGGGAGATCACGGGCCAACCCGCATTTGCGCGCGCAGCCGAACGGCTGGTCGACTACCTCGCGCGCGACATGATCGCCCCCGATGGTGCTTTTTACACGGCCGAAGATGCCGACAGCCTCAACGCGGTGGGCGAGCGCGAGGAGGGCGCATTCTACTGCTGGACCGCAGACACGGCCCGGGACGCGCTTGGCTCGGAGGCCGATCGCGCCCTCAGCCCATACGGCCTCGACGCGACGCCCACGCTCGAGGCGGGAGCTGTGCCGCATCGAACCCCGGGCGCGCCGGTTGACGCCGCGCTTGATCCCCTACTGGAGAGGCTTCGCAAGGCGCGCGAGCTCCGCCCGCGGCCGATCCGCGACGACAAGATCATTGCCGGGTGGAACGGCCAGATGATCCGCGCACTTGCCGATGCCGGCCAGGCCTTCGAGCGGCAGGATTGGGTGACACTGGCGGCGCGTGCGTTCGACGCTGTCGACGCGCGACTTGCATCGAGCGGTGCTCTCTCGCGCGTCCACGCGGGGGGACGAGCGCTCGAGGCTGGCAACCTGACGGACTACGCCTGGACGGGCCTCGCCGCTCTCGCGCTGTCCGACGCCGCGCGACCCGGATACCTGGACACCGCGAAGGAGCGGGCGGACGAGCTCCTTGCCCGGTTCGAGACCGAGGGAGGGCGGCTTGCGCTCCTCCGCGATGGCGCGCCGCTCGGTCCGGTCCTCGAGATGGAAGACGGCGCCCAACCCTCGGGTGAAAGCTCCGCGCTGGAGCTGCTCGCGCGCCTCGACCGGCGGCTGCCCGATCCGACCCGACGCGCGCGCGCGCTCGCGATCCGGGATGTGCTTTCCGGGCGGATCAGCCAGCTCCCGGTCGTGCGGCTCACAGCGCTCACCGCCGCACGCACGCTTGACGAAGGCGAAAGCGGGTTCCGTCGCGCCACCGATGCGTGGTCTGTGCAACTGATCCGCCGACCTCAAGGGTTGCACATGCGCGTAGAGACCAAATCCGACTGGCGCCTGGAGAGCCCGCCGGACGCAACGCATCCGCCGATTGCTGTCGACGGTGCGGAGTTCGACGAGAGCGCCATCGCCTGCCCCGCTCGCAGTGTCGACGGCCCCCTCAACGATCCGGGACCTGTGGTCACGCTGACCCTGCAGGTCTGCAGGGACGGGCTCTGCCGCGCGCCTGAGCGCCTCCTCTTCCGGACCGCGCCATGCTGAGGCTCGCGGCGGCAGTCCTCGTCGCAGTGCTCCCAGCCGCGGCCGCCGCCGAGATCATCCCTCCGGCGGAGTTCGAAGCGTTGAGCGAGGGGCGCACGCTCACCTTCGACAAGGGCGGGACGTTTTACGGGGCCGAGCAATACGGGCCGAACCGCTACAGCCTCTGGCAGGATGCGACAGGCGATTGCGCCGAAGGCTCCTGGTTTCCGGCGGGCGATGCGATCTGCTTCGTCTACGACCGCCAGCCCGACCCGATCTGCTGGATTTTTGAGCGCCGGGACGGCGACTATTTTGCGCGCGTTGCCGGGACACTCCCCCGCGACGCCAGCGAGATCCGCCTCCGCGAGATCATCGACGAGCCGCTCTCCTGCCCTGCCCCCGATCTCGGCGTCTGATCGAGCGACCAGAGACCTCAGAACAGCGAGCCCTGACCGTCATCGTCAACCGTCGCGCGGCCCCGCTTGCGCCCACCAGTGACGAGGCGACCGTCCCGAAACTCAATCTCGAGCGTTGCGGCCGATCCGGCCTCCGCGCGATCGGCCAGGATCCGGCCGTGGCCGTCGCGCACAACCGCAAACCCGCGGGCGAGCGTCTGACGATAGCCGAGCGTCTCGTGCACCCGATCGAGCGACTGCAACGCCGTTCGAGACGCCAACAGACGCGCGGGCCCTGCCGCCCGAAGACGCGCCGTGAGGGCGCGGAGGGCACGCGCCGCCTCGTCACGGCGGGCGAGGAGTGACGAGACCGGCAGGCGCAACCCCGCCACCCGGTCACCGGCCCGCTCAATCCCACGCCCCGCGCCCCGGGTAAGCCGCGCGGCCCGTGCAGAGACGGCCTCACGACGCTGCGCCGCCGCAGCTAGAAACAGTCCCGGCGCGAACCGGCCACCAGGGCCGGACGCCAGGCGCAGACGCCTCGTTGCCGCCACAGCCGCGAGCGCCCGGACAAGGCGCGGGGCAACGCCGTCGAAACGCTGCGCGCGCTCTGAGAGCAGCGCTGCCGGGCGCGGCAACGCCCGCGCCACGTCGCGCAATCGTTGCGCCGATGCCGCGTGGCGGGTGACCACTCCGCGCACCCGCCGCGCCTCAAGGGCCGCGAGCGCCGCCAGAAGCTCCGCTCTCACGGGGACCGCCATCTCTGCCGCGGCACTCGGCGTGGGCGCGCGCCGATCCGCAACAAGGTCGATCAGTGTCGTGTCCGTCTCATGTCCGACGGCTGAGATCACCGGGATCGGACAGGCCGCGACCGCGCGCACAACCACTTCCTCGTTGAAGCCCCAGAGATCCTCCACCGACCCGCCACCGCGCGCCACGATCAGAACATCCGGGCGCGGAACCGCCCCGCCAGGCGGCAAGGACCCGAACCCGGCAATCGCGGCCGCCACTTTCTCGGCCGAGCCCTGTCCCTGGACCGGCACGGGCCACAGCAGGACCGGCCTCGGAAACCGATCGTGAAGGCGGTGCAGAATGTCCCGGATCACGGCGCCCGATGGCGACGTTACGACCCCGATGGTCTCCGGAATGTAGGGGAGCGCGCGCTTGCGCTCCGCCGCGAAGAGCCCTTCCGCCGCCAGCGCGGCCTTGCGACGCTCCAGCATCGCCATAAGCGCGCCGAGGCCTGCGGGCGCCAGCGCCTCGATCACGATTTGATACCGGCTCTGCCCTGGAAATGTGGTCAGGCGGCCGGTGGCGATGACCTCCATGCCCTCCTCGGGCTGGACCTCGAGGCGCGCGGCGGCGCCCTTCCAGATCACCGAGGCAAGCACCGCCCGGTCATCCTTCAGATCGAGGTAGACATGTCCCGAACGAGGCCGCGACACACGCCCGACCTCACCGCGCACGCGCACGTGCTGGAAGGCACTCTCCACCGTGCGTTTGACCGCACCGGAGAGCTCCGAGACCGTGAATTCCGGCGCGTTGCTGACCTCGTCAATAAGCTCCATGCCATCCCCCCTGACCCGGCCCAGACCTAGCAGTCGCACAGGGACAGCGAAACCGTCTTGCGTTTGGCGCCGCTGCCGCGCAGAGGACGGATATGAACATTTTGATCATCGGCGGTGGCGGGCGCGAGCATGCGCTGGCCTGGGCGGTCTCTCAGAACCCAAAATGCGACCGGGTCTTCGCCCTGCCGGGCAATCCGGGGATCGCGGAGATTGGGACCTGTGTCCCCGGGGATCCGACCGACGTGGATGCCGTGACAGAGGCGGCACTGGCCCATCGGATCGACCTCGCAATTGTGGGTCCCGAGGCGCCCCTCGTGGCCGGGATCGCCGACGCGCTTCGGGCCGCAGGTGTC
>JBCCWM010000247.1:0-6909 GCA_039193505.1 Pseudomonadota bacterium
GTGATCGGCCGCCATCCCGGCGTCGTCGAGGCTTTGGTCGTCGCCCTGCCCGTGCGGGCCGAGGTCACAATCCTTGCGGCCTTCGTTGTCGCAGACGATAACGTGACCAATGAGGCGCTCGACGCCCATTGCCGTGCGCATTTGGCCCGATACAAATGCCCGCGCGCGTATCACCGCTTGGCGGCGCTGCCGCGAACCGCGAGGGGCAAGCGCGACCGAGCCGCCCTGGTCCGCGCGCATGGATGGAGGCCGACATGATCCCCCTCGACATCATCTCAGACCCGATCTGCCCCTGGTGCTACATCGGCAAAGTGAAACTCGACCGCGCGCTCGAGACCCGCCCCGACATCGCGCTCGACATCCACTGGCGCCCGTTCCAGCTCAATCCCAACATGCCGGCCGAGGGGATGGACCGCCGGGCCTATCTCGAGGCCAAGTTTGGCGGACCTGAGGGGGCAAGACGGGTGTACGGCCAAATCGCGGACCGCGCCCGCGACGCCGGGCTCGAGATCGACTTCGAAGCGATCCCGCGCACGCCGAACACCATCAACGCCCATCGACTGATCCGCTGGGCGCGCGTTGAGGGCAAACAGACCGAGATCGTGACGAAGCTCTTTCAACGCTACTTTGAACGGCAGGAAGACATCTCAGACCCCTCAGTCCTGACCGATGCGGCCGTCACCGCCGGATTGGAGGGGCCGGTGGTCGCCAAGTTGCTCTCCGGTGAGGCTGACATTGCAGAAACGCGAGCCGAAGATGCAGAGGCCCGCCAGATGGGCGTGACCGGCGTGCCCACGTTCATTCTCGGACGTCGGTACGCGCTGCCCGGTGCGCAGGAGACCGAGCTCTGGCTTCGGGCATTTGACGAGATCGCCGCCGTCGAAAGCTGAGCCCGGAGCCCTTGGGGCGCGCCCGCGCGGCCCCTCCAGCGGCAAAAACCCGGCCTCAATTGGCAGGCCGGAGAGGACCGTCTGCCACAATCAGACCCCGAAGCTGCCGGAATGATGACGAATGAGCGGCACGAATTAACCATAACTTTCGCTCGAACACGCCCCAGATCACGTGCACGTTATTGGTGCGCCGGGGTGGTCCGGTCGCCTCAGGATCGCGATCATAGTGAATGGCGGCACCGACCGTCACAGTCGCCTCGACGCACCTGCGGCAACCGACCCACCCCGAGACACACGTATCGGACCAGGGGACCAGACCATGAGCATCTACCACTTCACCAGCTTCGTCGAAGAACTTCAGGGGTGCAGCGACCACTCGGATCTGCACTACGCGAAGATGAGCAAGCTGCTGCAGCATCTCTATGAGACGGCGCGGACACCGAAGTCGGGCTCAGACTCGGACTTCAAGAAGCTCGTCACAAACGCCGACAGCATACCCGATGGCTACAAGAACGCGCTTTGGAACCTTTCGCTGGTCTGGGGCAAGGGCGGCAGCAAGCAGTATCCCTACGACGGCAACCAAACCAAGCTCCGCAAAGTGACGATGAGCCGGCTCGTGTTTCGCGGGGACTCGCGCGCGATGAACCTGATCTCGTCCAAAGGCTTCGAAAAGTGGAAACCCGCCATGGATGTGACCTACCGCAACAATAAGGTCAGCTTTCCCGACACGTCGAAGATGAACAAGGCGCAAAAGCTCGCCCATTCTGCCCTCATGCAGACCATGTTGCACGGTCTGAAAGCAGGCGACATCGACCCGGACTCGGCGGTCTGTGTGAGCCCTGATTTCTTCGTCGCTTCGATGTTTCCATTGCCGGACAAGCCCTCGAAACTCGACACGACGTGGATCTACCTCTGCAAAGTTGAGCAGGGATACGACACCAACGGCCGTCAGGTGATGGATGCTCTGAACGGCACGGCAAGTATGCTCAAGGACATGAAGACGGATAAAATCGATTCAGATGCCCTGAAGGTTCTGACCGAGAAGTTCGGGTTCGAAAAATCAAAGATCAACGCGCAGCTTGAATCGCACCGAGCCAGCCAAATCTTCCAGCTGGTCTACGGCCGCGAGCTGGCCGTGGACGCGATCCCGTTCAAAAAGGTGTTCGGTGGGGTCCGCATCAAGCGGACATGGAACAAACTCGTGCCAGGCAACAACGGCTCCACAGCCGATTTCACCGCAGGGGGGACCTTCAAAGTCGAAGAGATCGTGATCAACAAGAAATCCGATCTTGCGGCCAGCATGGGTGAGGCTGCAGCGATTGGCGGGTTCTTCCAAAAAATGACCGATGCAAAAAAGGATGGCAAGGTCTTCAAGATGCCCGTCGCGAGCAACGGCTACAAAAAGACGAGCGCCACCACCGCCTCCGACATTGCGGCCAAGAACATCTCCGCCGTGAAGTGATAACCTCCCACGGCCCACACAGCGATGCGCGCTCTGAACAGCATAGCGATTGCGGTGCCGGTCCAAACACACATCACCCCCCGCAGATCCGGCTGCATCGGATTTGTAGAAACAACGCATACGAAACAGGAGAAGTCACATGAGCTTTTTGCATCTCAAGGAATTCACGACCGACGTCCAAGGCCTCAACTCAAGTATCAAGCTCGGCACAAGCAGCCTTGCCGGCCTCATTCGCCACCTCACGCAGACCGCGCTGAAGCCGTCGCGCCTCACGGTCGATCAGGCCCTGGCGATGTGCAAACGTCGGAAGTCTCTGGACAAGTACAAACCTGCGATCGAGCGGCTGTGCTCGGTCTGGGGCAAGCCCGGCACGTGGCCCTATCCGCCGTTCCAGCACGGCAAATACATCAAGGCGGTGACGCTGAACCGGATCGTCTTTCGCGGCGACGATCGCGACCCCAAAAAGATCTTTGCGACGGGCTTCAAGAAACGCCCGGGGCGCGAGAACTCCAAGCCGCTCTACCAGAACACGACCTTCCCTGAGCTGAGCAAAGATAAAGACGCGCTGAAGCTCAACCTTGAATTTGCGATTATGAAGAATGCTGTTCGGGCCGGCGACGTCGATTCTCACTCCACGGTGTGCATCACACCCGACATGCACGTCGCGTCGCTCTTTCCTCTGCCCGACTGCGCGGAAAGAGTGGATGACAGCTGGCTCTACGTGTGTCTCGCGCGGAAGGGATACGATACCAACGGCCGGCAGGTTCTCGACGCGCTGAGAGGCGTCAAACGCGCGATGCAGTTCGAGAAGGACGAAGACCTGACGATACGAGCCTATTTCGAGCTCGCCAAGAAAATGAACCTGTCCATGGGGCAGCTTTCCCGCCACCTGCACAACGAGCGCGTCTACCAAATGTTCAAGGTGGTCTATGGGCGTGAGCTGGCGTCAGACGGCATCCCGACAGGCGACATATTCGGAGCGATCAAGATCAAGCGCACTTGGAACTCCGTCTCGACGAAGAAAAAATACGTGAACTACAAGCTCGTCGGCGAGGTGATCAGCAGCGCCGACTTCTGGCAGGGCGGATCCTACAAGATTGTGGACATGGTCCAGAACCCCAACCTCGATCTTGCGAACATGGACCTCTCCTACGCGCTCGCGGTGATGCGGCTGGCGAGCGGGCTCCAGATCGACATGAAGGCCGGCAAGACCTTCCCGATCCCGAAACCGGAGGACGGGTTCGTCAAGTCGTCGCCGAAGCCGACAGCCGAAATGATGCAGTGACCGCTCAGCCCGCCGCGAGGCGGGCCAAGTCGGACGCGATGGCGTAGGCGCCCTTGACCTTGTCTGCGTCCTTCGCCCAGTCGCGGCGAACCACGATCTTGTTGTCGCGCACCTTGGCATGGCCGTTCTGAGCCTGGATGAACTCCACCAGCCCCGCAGGGTTTGGATACTTGTCATCGTGGAATTGGATCGTGGCCCCCTTCGGCCCCCCATCGAGCTTGGCGATGTGGGCCCGACGGCACTGGGTCTTGATCCGGACAATGTTCATCAGCATCGATACTTCGCGGGGCAGTTTGCCGAACCGGTCGATGAGCTCCGCGGCGAAGGCCTCGAGCTCCACCTTGGAAGACAGGCCCGACAGCCGGCGGTAGAGCCCGAGGCGGACGTCGAGATCGGGCACATAGTCCTCGGGGATCAGGACCGGCACGCCGAGGTTGATCGTGGGCGCCCATTGCTCGTCGGCCTCTGTCAGGCCCTCGAGCTCACCCGCCTTCATCTTGGCGATCGCCTCCTCAAGCATCTCTTGGTAAAGTTCAAAGCCAACCTCGCGGACATGGCCTGACTGCTCATCGCCAAGAAGGTTGCCTGCCCCCCGGATATCAAGGTCTTGGCTGGCCAAGTTAAAGCCCGCCCCGAGCGTGTCGAGCGAGGCGAGCACCTTCAGGCGCTTCTCGGCTGAAGGGGTCAGCCTCTTCCGGGCCTGCGTCGTCAGATACGCATACGCGCGGAGCTTGGACCGGCCGACGCGGCCGCGGATCTGGTAGAGTTGCGCAAGCCCGAACATATCCGCCCGATGCACGATCAGCGTGTTGGCCTGCGGAATGTCGAGGCCGGATTCGACGATCGTGGTCGCCAGCAGCACATCGTGCTTGCCGTCGTAGAAGGCGTTCATCCGGCTGTCGAGCTCGCCCGCCGCCATCTGGCCATGCGCGGTGAGGTAGGTGACCTCGGGAACCTCATCGCGCAAAAATTCCTCCATCTCTGCGAGGTCCGAGATCCTCGGAACGACAAAGAAACTCTGGCCGCCGCGATAGTGCTCACGCAGGAGCGCCTCTCGGAGGGTGACAGTGTCGAACTCCGACACGTACGTCCTGATGGCGAGGCGATCGACGGGCGGGGTCGCGATCAGCGAGAGGTCGCGGACCCCCGTCAGGGCGAGCTGCAGCGTCCGCGGGATCGGGGTCGCAGTCAGTGTCATGACATGGATCTCGGAGCGGAGCTCCTTGAGCCGCTCTTTGTGGGTGACGCCGAACTTTTGTTCTTCATCGACAATGAGAAGGCCGAGGTTTTTAAACCTGACGGCTTTGGCAAGGAGAGCGTGCGTGCCGACCACGATGTCGACTGTCCCGCGGGTGAGCCCGTCGCGCACGGCCGCCGCCTCCTTTGGGGCGACGAAGCGCGAGAGCTGGCGAACCTCGAGCCCGGTTCCGCGGAAGCGTTCTTCGAAGGCTTGGGCGTGCTGACGTGCGAGCAGCGTCGTGGGGGCGATGATGGCGACCTGGGCCCCCGTCATCGCGGCCACGAAGGCCGCGCGGAGGGCGACCTCGGTCTTGCCGAAACCGACATCGCCGCAGATCAGGCGATCCATCGGCCGGCCGGAGGTGAGATCCTCGAGCACGTCCTCAATGGCGTTCAGCTGATCCTCGGTCTCCTGATACGGGAAGCGAGCGCAAAACGCCTCCCACACGCCCTCCGTCGGGGCCATTCGGGGGGCTGTGCGGAGCTGTCGTTCGGCAGCGATCCGGATGAGCTTGTCCGCAATCTCGCGGATCCGCTCTTTCATTTTGGCCTTCTTGGCCTGCCATGCGCCGCCGCCGAGCCGGTCGAGGAGACCCTCCTCATGACCGTAGCGCGACAAGAGCTCGATGTTCTCGACAGGCAGGTACAGCCTGTCGCCGCCCGCATATTCGAGCGCCACGCAATCATGCGGCGCGCCGAGGGCCTCGATCGCCTCGAGGCCCGTGAACCGGCCGATCCCGTGCTCAATGTGGACGACGAGGTCGCCCGGTGTCAGGCTCGTCGCTTCCTCGAGGAAGTTCTCGGCGCGCTTCTTCCGCCGCGCGCGGCGCACCAGGCGATCTCCGAGCACGTCCTGCTCGGAGATGACGGTCAGCCCCGGGGCCTCGAAACCGGTCTCGAGCGGCCAAACAACGAGAAAAACCCCGCCCTTGCCGTCGGGCAGGTCTCGCGCCCGGGCAATCTCGCCGACACCGCGAACGCCGTGCTCATCGAGAAGACCGGCGAGACGCTCCCGCGCGCCATCGGAATAGCTCGCCACAACGACCTGGCCGTCCCGCCGCCGCGCATCGATGTGTCCGGCGAGCGCGTCGAAGAGATCCGCCCCCTCCTGTTGCCGCTCCGGCGCGAAGGACCGGCCGAGCCGCGCGCCAGCGTCGATCACGCCGGGACCCGAGGGCGTCGGCATCGGGCTCAACCGCCGCAGTGGACGGTCGGCGAGTGCCGCGCCCCACTCGTCCTCTGTGAGATAGAACCCGTCTGGCGGCACGGGCTTGTAGACGGTCTCCCCACGGCGCTTCGAGGCCAATGCATCGACCCGCGCGGCGTATTGCTCGGCGAGGGTTGCAAGGCGTGTGTCCCGGGCCGCATCGATCTGATCGTCGAGCATCACCGGTGCGTTCGGCAGATAGGCGAAAACCGGCTCAAGCGCTGCGTGAAAAAAGGGCAACCAATGCTCCATGCCCTGGTGCTTTCGCCCGGCACTCACCGCCTCGTAAAGCGCGTCATCGGTCCCGGCCGCACCGAAGGTCGCACGGTAGGATTGGCGGAACCGCTGGATCGCAGCCTCATCGAGGATGACCTCGGAGACGGGTGCGAACTCCACCCGCCGGATCGTCTCGACCGTCCGCTGGCTCGCCGCGTCGAAGCGGCGCGCGGCGTCGAGCACATCGCCGAAGAGATCGAGGCGCACGGGCCCCATCTCGCCGGGCGGATAGATGTCGATCAGCCCGCCCCGGACTGCAAAATCCCCGGGCTCGGTCACTGTCGGTGCCTGGGCAAAGCCCATCCGGACGAGCCAGGCGCGGAGGCGCGCCTCATCCAGCCGTTGCCCCACAGTGGCCGAGAAACTCGCCTCCGCCACCACCTCTCGCGCTGGCACACGTTGCATCACGGCGTTGAGCGTTGTGAGGAGGATCGACGGACGCTCGACCCCTTCCGCGAGCGTCGCGAGGGTCGCCATCCGACGCGCCGCAATCTCTGCGGCCGGCGACACCCGGTCATAGGGCAGACAATCCCAGGCCGGCAGCTCCAGA